>JAJSZS010000016.1:1288-45162 GCA_030262725.1 Candidatus Desulfofervidus auxilii
AACATCCAAATGGTGGTTTTGGACATTTATCAAATCAACAACCTCAAGCACAATTTACTTATAATGCTATTGTACTTCTTAAGGAATTAGGAGTATTAAACAAAATTGACAAGAATAAGCACATAAACTGGCTTAAATTACTTCAAACACCAGATGGTGGATTTAGTCATATTCCAGGTCAATCGTCTCATATCACTCACACTTATTTTGCAGTCAAAGCTTTAATAGAATTAGAATCACTGAATCAGATAAATAAAGATAAACTCATCCAGTTCATATTATCCTGTGAACATCCAAATGGTGGTTTTGGACATTTATCAAATCAACAACCTCAAGCACAATTTACTTATAATGCTATTGTACTTTTAAAAGAGTTAAAGACATACTTCATAGAGCTATATGATAGATGTATTCAAGAATTAGAGAAAATTTCTGATCCCGCAAAAATAGATGAATTAGTAAATAATATTATAAGTGCTCAAGTTTTGGATGATAAATTAGTTAATACGATAAAAAAAGAAGTTGAGAATTTAAAAAACATTACAAAAAATAACTTACTGGAAAAGATTTTAAATATGATTCCGAATTTTGTATACTTTGATAGTATAGATTTTATAGGGGATTCAATCCCTCTTGACGAATACTTAAAGAATACAGAAAAGTATAAAACTTTTACAAACTTATTTAAATTAGCAGGATTAGACGTTAAAAAAATAAGAGCTACAAGAACACCTCATACTATAAGTCGCCTTTTTAAAAGTGCTACAGCAAAAATTACAGGAATGATTAATGAATTCTGGGAACAAGAAGAAGTAACTGTAAACTTAGAAATGATTGGGGATAAAATATTAGTATCTATTGATGATGCGCTCGGTGCCAAAGCTGATCCACCTAGTAAAAGAAGCGATGGTTTTAGATGGTTTTTATCTTTTTACATCAATTTTATGGCAGGAACAAAAGGAGAATTAAAAAATACAGTTTTACTTTTGGATAATCCGGGATGGGTATTACATCCTTCTGGACAAAAAGATTTGTTAAAAGCTTTAGAAGAAATAGCAAAAACAAATCAGATAATAATTGCTACACATTCTCCATTTTTAATTGATAAAAACAAATTGGAAAGAATAAGGATTGTTGAAAGAAAAGAAGATGAGGGAACAAAAGTATATGAAAAATTCTGGGATTCACTATATGATTCGTTGCAAGTAATCAGAGCAAGTATTGGAGCAGATATATCAGATTCTCTCTTTGGTCATAAAAACAACATCATTGTAGAGGGATTTTCAGATAAAGTGTATTTGGAAGCTATGAACAATTATTTAAAAAGAAAAGATAAGAAAACAATTGGCATTGATAAAGTTATGATCATCGGTGCGGGAGGAGCTGATAAAGTTCCTTATCTTGTAGCTTGGCTTAAAGCCGAAAGGTATAATTCATTGGCTTTACTTGATGCGGATAACGAGGGAAGGAGGGTTATTCAAGAAATAGAAAATAGGAATATTGAGATAGATAAGGATTTAGATGTTTTAATGTTAAATGAAATTTCTGAGGAATTCAAAGGAAAAGATATAGAAATAGAAGACTTATTTGATGAAAAGTTTTACAATATGGCTGTCAATAAAGCATACAGAGAGGTCTTTGAAAGTAAATTAAAAAAACTTGAGATTAAATTGGAAGAAATACCTACAAATGGTTTGAAAACTAAAAGATATTACAAGTTTTTTAAAAACAATAACTTAGGAGGATTTGATAAAGTTAAAGTTGCATTAGAAATTAAAAGAATCATAAAGGAAAGAGAAGAAGTAGCAGAAGAAACAATTTCTAATTTTGAAAAATTATTTGAAAAAATCAAAGAAAAATTCAAGAAAAAAGGGATAGAATTGTGATATTAAACTGGTTTGGATATTATGACAGTACCTTATATTTTGTTTCTAGCAGAGTTACTTAAGTATCAGTCTCTAAATAGGCGTTTAGAATTGGAAATAGAATTTATTAAGATTATCAAGGTTCTTGGTAATGGGTCGTTCATCTTAATTTAGATAAATAAATTACTTGATTCTTTAATGTAATGAAAGAGAGCAGAAATAATGTGTTAAAGGAATGGAAGGAAGTAAAATTAGGTGAGGTTTTAGAATTAAAAAATGGCGAAAGGCCAAAGATAAATGATTATGGCATTATTCCAGTTTACGGAGCTAATGGGATAATGGGGAAAACAAATGATTTTTTAGTAGATAATGATTTTACGATTATAGTTGGACGAGTGGGAGCTTCAGGCGAAATTCATTTAGCCAAAGGTAAAGTATGGATAAGTGACAACGCTATTTATAGTCAAAGTTATAAAAGTAAGAAAATTCATTTGCCATTTTTGTTTTACTTACTTACTTTTAAAAATCTTAAACAATTTGCTACAAAAACTACTCATCCAATAATTACTCAAAGTTTTCTCAAAAATCTTCCGATCCCCCTCCCTCCCCTTCCTGAACAACAAAAAATTGCTGAGATTTTAAGCACTGTGGATAGTGCGATTGAGAAGGTAAATCAAGCCATAGAGAAGACCCAGAGGTTGAAAAAGGGCCTGATGCAGGAGTTGTTAACAAAAGGCATTGGGTATAATGAATTTAAAGATACAGAAATCGGCAGGATACCGAAGGAGTGGGAGGTGGTGAGGCTAAAAGAATCGGAAGAGATAAAGCTTATAATGGGACAGTCTCCGCCGGGAAAAAGTTATAACAAAGAAGGAAAAGGACTCCCATTTATACAAGGAAAAGCCGAGTTTGGTAATATGTATCCCTCCGCTATATTATGGACTACTCAGCCTACAAAAATAGCAGAAGAAGGAGATGTTTTAATTTCTGTAAGGGCACCGGTTGGAGATGTTAATATATGCCCTTATAGGTTATGTATAGGGAGAGGGTTGGCAGCAGTAAGAATAAAGAAAGGTTCTAATATATTTTATTTTTATTGGTTTCAAAAGGAAAAACAACACATTGAAAATATTGGTAAAGGTTCCACCTTTAAGGCAGTCACTAAAGATGAATTATCCAATCTTTTTATTCCATTTCCCCCACTTCCTGAACAACAAAAAATTGCTGAGATTTTAAGCACTGTGGATAAAAGGCTTGAGCTTTTGAAGAAAAAGAAAGAAAAATTAGAAAGGATTAAGAAAGGTTTGATGAATGATTTGCTTACAGGGAAAAGGAGGGTAAAAGTATGAAGAGACATCATAATCTCAAAAAATATCTCACTACAACTGAATTAAAAGCTATTGATATGCTTGTTACTAAAATAAGTAAAATATGGCCAAATACGAAATTTAAACTCTTCGGCTCAAAAGTTACAGGAAACTTTGACGAAGAGTCAGATATTGATATTTTGATACTTTTACCTTGTGAAGTGAAAGAAGAGATTAGAGAACGAATAATTGATATCGTTTTCAATATAAATCTCAAATTTGATACAAATATAAGTCCTCTTATCCTCTCAGAAAAGGAATGGGTAGATCTTTCAGTACTTCCGATTCATTATTTTATAGAAAAAGAAGGAGTTACATATGGATGAAAAAGATCAAAAAGAAAAATTTGTTAAATATTGGATAGAGAAATGTCTTCAATCTCTTGAGGCAGCAGAAGATGACTTAAGAGCTGGTCGTCTTTCTTTTTCCGTTAATAGAATTTATTACGCATGTTTTTATATTGTCAGCGCTTTATTGCTCCAAAGAGGTTTTAAATTTAAGAAACATTCTGGAGTTAAAGCTTCGTTCCATAAAAATTTTGTAAAGCAAGGACTTGTAAGCCCTGATGATGGACGCTTTTACAACGAGCTATTTGAAGCAAGACAAAGAGGAGATTATATTGAATTTGTTTATTTTGAAAAATCACAAGTAGAGGAATGGTTAAATAGAGCAAAAATGTTTGTTGATACGGTAAAGAGACTAATTGAACAATTCAAAGAGAAATAAGAGGTATCCAAGATATGAAAATAGCCTTTGATGAGAAACATCTTGTAGAAGACTATATTATTAAACAACTTGGAGGAAAAGGATGGAGGTTTATCCCTGCCGATGCCCTTGAAAGGGAGAGCTATAAAGAACCTTTGCTAATCTCGACTCTTATAAGGGCTATCAGAAGGATAAATAAAGGGCTTGAGATTGGTGATGAAGAGATAAATAAGGTCTTAAATGAGCTAAAACTTGCCGGTACAGGGATAGAAGGGGCAAAGCGGATTTTAAACTTTTATAAATTAGGTGTTCCAGTAAAGTTTGAGAGAGAAAAGGTAGTAAAATATGTTTACCTCTTTGATTTTGAAGATATTGAAAATAATGAGTTTATCATCAGCAAACAAATAAATTATGAGGGCAGAGAAAGGATAAGAACCGATATAATGCTCTATGTTAATGGCATTCCCCTGGTAAATATAGAGTGTAAGAATCCCACCAATCCCTCAGTAAGCTGGTATCAGGCATATAAGCAGATAAAGGATTATGAGGGCATAGTGCCTGAACTTTATAAGTATGTCCAGATAGGGGTAGCGGCTGAGAGCAAGGCCAGATACTTCCCCATTGTCCCCTGGCAAGAGGATACAAAGAAACATGAATGGAGAGAGGAGTTAAGGGACTCTATAGATGCTACTATTGAGATGCTTAGAAGGGATAAATTGCTGGATATAATCAGAAATTTTCTCTTTTACAGGATTGAAAGGGGAGAGGCAACAAAGGTTATTACTAGATATATGCAATACAGGGCAGCCAATAAGATAGTGGAGAGGGTGATAAAAAATCTTAGAGGTAAGGAAGAGAAGAATAAAGGGCTTATCTGGCACTGGCAGGGGAGTGGGAAGACACTGACCATGATATTTGCGGCAAATAAGCTTTACTATATGAAAGAACTAAAGAATCCCACTATATTTTTTATCGTAGATAGGATTGAGCTTGAGGAACAGCTTTATAAAGAATTTTATTCCCTTGATATTCTAAAGCCTGAAGTTATTGGTTCAATAGAAAAACTTAAAGAAGTTTTAAGTTATGATGATTATAGAGGTAAAAGAGGAGTATTTATTACTTTAATTCATAAATTTAGACCTGAAGAGCTTAAAGCATTGCAGAAAGAACTTGAAAATATATCAAAGGAAAAAGAAACAATAATGAATCGTAAAAATGTTATTGCCTTTATAGATGAAGGGCATAGGACACAATATGGTATCCTTGCTGCCCAGATGAAAGGTATCCTTAAAAATGCATTCTTTTTTGCTCTTACAGGCACACCTATTTCAAAGAAAGGAAGAGATACATATCTTGAATTTAGTTATCCACCAAAAGAACTTTATCTGGACAAATATTTTATTACAGAATCTTTAAAAGATGATTTTACTGTAAAGATTGTTTATCAGCCAAGGCTTGAAAAATTACATCTTAAAAAAGATATGCTTAAGACATTTTTAGAGGTGGAGTTTGAGGAATTACCAGAAGAATTTAGGGAAGAGGTAGAAGAAAAAATAAAGAAGAGATTAAATGCTATAAAACTATTTCTTGAAAATCCAGAAAGGATAAAGGTAATTGCAAAGGATATTGCTCAACATTTTAAAGAGCATGTTGATGGGAAATTTAAAGCTATGATTGTAGCATCTAGTAGAATAGCTTGTGTTTTATATAAAAAAGAATTGGATAAGCATTTGCCTTATTATGCTGAAGTAGTGATAAGTTATTTTGGTAAGGAAGATGAAGAGCCGATTAAATGGTGTGTGCAAGAGGCACAAGCAAGATATGGAGGTAAAGAAATAGATAATTTGAGAAAAGACATAGTAGAAAGGTTTAAAGAAGAAGAGTATCCAAAAATCTTGATAGTGACAGATATGCTACTTACAGGCTTTGATGCACCCATTCTTCAAACCATGTATTTAGATAAACCACTTAAAGAACATAGACTTTTACAAGCTATTGCAAGAACAAATAGACCTTTTAAGGGATTGAAAGAAGCAGGAGTAGTGATTGATTATGTAGGGGTTTTGAAGGAATTTAAAAAGGCCCTTGAGATGTATAGCACAGAGGACATCAAAGGGGCATTGTTTAGCTATAATAGCTTGAGAGAAGAGTTTTTAGCATTAATTAAGGAAATTCTTGAAATACTTAAAGAAGTGCCAAGAGATTATGAAAGGGAGGTTTTATTAAAAGCAGTAGAAGTGCTTACAACTGATGCTGAAAGAGAAAAAGAATTTATTGAAAAATATAAAAATCTAAGAAAAATTTTTGAATTCCTTGGGCCAGATGAAGTTAAGCTTGAGTATTTTGAAACTTATAAGTGGATTTCAGCCATTTATACATATTATATGAAAATAGTAATGCAAAAACCCACTTATGAAGGATATGTACAAAAATATTATGAAAAAACAATCAAGTTTGTGCATAAAACAACAGAGATAGAAAAGCTTGAAAGAGAACTTCCGGCTATAACCTTTGATGAAGATTATCTAAAAAAACTTGAGGAAAAAGTAAAAAATAAAAAAGAAAAGGCAGCAAATATTCTTTTTACCTTAAATAGACTTGTCCTTGTTGAAAGGCATAGAAGTCCCATTTATGAATCTTTGGTGGATAAAGTTGAGAGATTGCTTGAATTATGGAAAGAAAAGACAAAGGATTATGAAAGGATATACATGGAAGGGGTAAAGATAATAGAGGAAATAAATGCTCTTTCTAAGAAACAAAAGTCTCTTGGTCTTTCAGACCTTGAATATTCAATGCTTCTTACCCTTGAAAGAAGGTTTGGAGAAAATAATAAATTGATAAATGAAGTACAAGGACTTTTTGAAAAACTTAAAAAATTTATGTTTCCTGGATGGATTAATCAACCTGTAATAAGAAAGGAAGTAGAAAGGGAGGTAAGAAGATTTTCAAGGGGTTTCAAAAATAAATATAATCTTTCCCTTCAACAGATTGATGATTTATATGAAAAGCTTATTGAAAATGTAAAGAATTATGGAGCTTGAATATAAAGTCTCTTATAGAAAAGTGAAGTATCCAAGATTAGAGTTTAAAACAGGAGGACTTTTGCTTATTCTTCCTTATGGTGAAGATCCAAAAACTATTTTAGAAAAACATAAAGATTGGATAATGAAAAAAACAGAATTTATAAAGGAATGCCTAAAAAATTCTTTAGATAAGAAATTGGTTGAACGAGAAGAAAAAGAATTTAAGGAACTTATTTACTCTTTGGTTGAAAGAACATCTAAAGAACTTGGGGTAAAAGTAAAAAATATTTATTTTCGGAAAATGAAAACTAAATGGGCAAGTTGTAGTAAAAAAAGAAACTTAACTATTAACATACTGTTAAAATATCTACCTGAATGTCTTATAGATTATGTAATTTTTCACGAAATTGCTCATATTATAGAGAAAAAACATAACAAAAAATTTTGGAGTATAGTTTCAAAAAAATTTAATCATTATCAAGAGCTAGAAAAAGATTTATTTGGATATTGGTTTGTCTTGGGTAAAAAATATAAAAACTCTTATTAATATTCAATGTCGTTTAAGAAAAAAGGTTATTTTAATTCCTCCTGATAATTTTTCTCCTAAATTGATAGCTGGAGTGGATGTTGCTTATAGTCGAAAAGATGAATATCTTTATGGTGCTGTTGTTATTTTAACGTTGCCAGAATTAAACATTATAGAGAAAAAGATAGCTATAGGTAAGGTGAAATTTCCTTATATACCAGGATTTCTTTCTTTTCGTGAAGTACCTATTTTATTAAAGGTATTTAAACAAATAAAACAAAAACCTCATGTCATTTTGGTAGATGGACAGGGTATTGCCCATCCACGGCGTTTTGGTCTAGCCTGCCACTTAGGGATATGTTTGAATATTCCTACAATTGGTTGTGCTAAATCATGCCTTATTGGTACATATAATCCAGTACCAAATCAATTAGGTAGTTATAGCTTTTTAAAAGATAATGAAGAAATTATCGGTCTTGTTTTACGTACTCGTAAAGGAGTAAAACCTATTTTTGTATCTCCTGGTCATCTTATAGACATAAAAACAACTTACAATATTACTCTTGCCTCTTTAAAAGGTTACCGCATACCTGAACCTATCCGTTTAGCTCATATAGAGGCTAATATAGCTAAAGCTTCTCTAAATCTCGACTAGGTTTAAAAACCACAGTACCATAAGGGGGAATTTCTACTATTTCCCCACTTACTGGATGTTTTACTCTTTTAGCTTGGCGCAATACTGGTTGCCACTTTCCAAATCTAACAATCTTTACTTCCTCTCCTTCAATAAGACATTCTCTAATAATTTCTAACGTTGCATTTACTACCTCTTTAATAAGCAATCTAGGTAATCCTAAACGCCTATGTACCTGTTCAACAATGTCTCTTTTTGTCATAGCTATTGCCTCACATTAATTTTAAATTGTTTTATTATACTTTGCACAATATTATTGTGCAACTTATCTACTTCCTCATCAGTAAGTGTATGGTCAAAAGCCCGATAGATTAAACGAAAAGTTAAACTCTTCTTTTCTTTTTCAAGTGGAGGCCCTTGATAGACATCGATAAGAAAAATGTCTTCTATTTCTGGTATCTTTAAATTAAGAACAAAGTCATTTATTTTTTGTGCAGAAAAATCTTCTGGTACTACTAAAGATACATCCCTTTCACTTGATGGATATTTAGGTAAAGGTTTAAATTGTTTTTCTCTTTCTATTAATTGAAAAACCTTTTCTAAATCAAGCTCAAAGATAAAAGCAGTTCTCTTTAAGTCCCACGCTTCTTTCACTTCAGGATGAATTTCTCCTAAGTAACCAATTTTTTCATTATTAGAATTTATCCAAGTTGCATTTGCAGGATGAAGATAAGGTAAATCTGCTGGTTCAAATCTTACATTTTTTAAACCTATTGCTTCAATTAAAGATTCAACAGCACCTTTTAAATCATAGAAGTCTGCTGATTCTAATCTAAAATGCCAAGAAGGATCAAAGTGATAGCCTGAAAGGATTCCTCCTAAATGATAACTTTCTTTTGGTAAGTCCTTTCCTATATCAAAAAATACTTTACCTAACTCAAATAGACGAAAGTGATAGATGCGTTGACGCTGATTTATATCACAAGCTTCTAAAAGTCCTGGTAATAAGGTGGTTCGCATTACAGCCCTATCACTTGTTAAAGGGTTTAAAAGTTTTATTGTTTTTCTCAAATAAGAATCATTTGGAAGGCGAAGTTTATCAAATACTTTGGGATCAATAAATGCGTAAGTAATAATTTCATGCCAACCTAATCCACATAAAATATCCTTTATTTTTTCTCGCCATCGTTGATAAAGAGGAATAGGTCTTGCTTCTAAAGAGAGAATTGGCATAGTAGAAGGAATTTTTTCATATCCATAAAGACGGGCAATTTCCTCAATAAAATCTATCTCTCTTTCTAAATCATGGCGATAACTAGGTGGCATTACTTCTAAGATTTCTCCTTTATCTTTTATATTTACTTTTAAAGCTTTAAGAATTTCCATAATTTCTTTTTTAGATATTTTAGCTCCTAAAACTTCTTTTACTTTTGATATTCTTATATTGACAACAGGAGGATATTTAGGGGATGGATAAACATCAATTGTTCCCTTTGCCACATTTCCTTCTGCTAATTCTTGCATAAAATAAGCAGCTCTTTGTGCTGCCAAATATGTACCTTCTGGGTCAACTTCTCTTTCAAAGCGATAAGAAGATTCAGTAATAATATTTAACCGTTTAGCTGTACGTCTAATAGTAATAGGGTGAAAATAGGCACTTTCAAGTAATACATCAGTAGTTTCTGAGGAGATTTCTGAATTCATTCCTCCCATTATTCCAGCTAAAGCAATAGGGCCATTTTTATCACAAATTAATAAATCTGTTTCTTTAAGCATTTGTTCCTTCCCATCTAATGTAATGAGTTTCTCATTAGGCTTTGCTAAACGCACAATAATATGTTTTTCATTAATTTTTTTAGCATCAAAGGCATGAAGAGGCTGTCCATATTCTAACATAACATAATTTGTAATATCCACAATATTATTAATTGGTCTCAAACCAGCTAATAACAGTCTTGCCTGCATCCATAAAGGAGAAGGTTTTATCTTTACATTTCGAATCAAACGAGCAACATAACGAAAACAATGTTCTGGATTTTCAATTGTTACTTTAAATTCTTTATCAATAGAAATGCCTGTTTCTTTTATTTCATATTGAGGATAATTTAATTTTAATCTTAAAATTGCTGCAATCTCTCTTGCAATGCCTAAAATACTTAAACAATCTCCTCTATTTGGAGTAATAGCAATTTCAAATACAGTGTCATCTAGTAAAAGTGCTTTAGCTAAATTAATACCTAAAGGAAAATCATCAGGCAAAATCCAGATTCCACTATGATCTTCTCCTACACCAAGCTCTTTTTGCGAACAAAGCATCCCTTCTGATATAATACCCCGGATTTTTATTGCCTTTACTTCTTGACCAGAAGGTAATAAACAGCCAGGAATGGCTAAAGGAGCTTTTATTCCTTTTTTAACATTAGGTGCTCCACAAACAACATTATAAGTAGCATTGCCTGTTGAAACTGAGCAAAGGCTTAATTTTTTTGCTTGCGGATGAGGAGAAACAGATTCAACCTTGCCGATAATAACTTTTTTTAAGTAATTATAAGGTTCTAAAATTTCTTCTACTTCTAAACCAGTCATAGTCAACTTTTCGGCAAGCTCCTCTGGAGAACAATTTATCTCTACAAATTCTTTAAGCCAGTTTAAAGGTATTCGCATTTTAAAATTGCTTTAAAAATCGAAGGTCATTTTCAAAAAAAAGACGAATATCGTCAATGCCATATTTTAACATAGCAATCCTTTCCACTCCCATACCAAAGGCAAATCCTGTATAAACTTCTGGGTCATAACCAACATTAAGAAATACCTTTGGATGCACCATCCCACAACCTAATATTTCTAACCAACCTGTATGGCCACATACACGACATCCCCTTCCACTGCAAATAACACAAGTAATGTCCATTTCTGCACTAGGCTCAGTAAAAGGGAAAAAGCTTGGGCGGAATCTTACACCAATACCCTTTTTAAAAAGAGCTTCCATAAAAGCAGTAAGAATGCCTTTTAATTGTGAAAAAGAGACATTTTTATCAACTAAAAGTCCTTCTACTTGATGAAACATAGGGGTGTGCCTGATGTCAGCATCACAACGATAAACAGCACCAGGGGCAATTATACGTACAGGTGGAGGCTGTTTTTCCATTACTCGAATTTGAATAGAAGAAGTGTGAGTGCGCAAAACAACTTCTTCGGAGACATAAAATGTATCTTGCATATCTCTTGCGGGATGATGAGGTGGGATATTTAGTGCTTCAAAATTATAATAATCTAACTCTACATCCGGACCTTCGGCAATCTCAAAACCCATATTACAAAATATTTCACATATTTCTCTTAAAGTTTGTGTAATAGGGTGAAGTGTGCCAAAGGTATGAGGGCGACGACCGGGTAAAGTAACATCTAAACGTTTAATAACAATAACTTTTTTTTCAGAAATAGCTTTTTCAATTAAATTTTCTAATTTCTCTTTAAGAACATTTGCTTTTTTACCTATAATAGGTCTTTCTTGAGGAGGAAGCTCTTTAACTTTTCTAAGGATTTGTGTAAGTTTTCCTTTTCGACCTAAAAATTTAACTCTTATATCCTCAATTTCTTCAATAGAAGAAGCTCCTTCTATGGCTTTAATAGCCTCTTCCTCAATAGCCTCAATTTCTTCAATAAAGTTTTTCATCTTAAACTGCTAATTGCTGTCGGGCTACCTCAACGAGTCGAGAAAAGCTTTCTTTATCTTTTATTGCCATATCAGCCAATACTTTCCGATTTAATTCAATACCAGCCAACTTTAATCCATGAATAAAACGACTATAACTTAATCCATTTTCTCTAACTGCTGCATTAATGCGTAATATCCAAAGGCGTCTGAAATCTCTTTTTCTTGCTTTTCTATCTCGATAAGCATAATTTAATGCTCTAAATACAGTCTCTCTAGCCCGCGCATAAAGTCTACCTCTACCTCCCCAATAGCTTTTAGCCATTTTAAGGATTTTTTTGTGTCTTTTTCTCCTTTTAGTACCAGTTTTTACTCTAGGCATATCTCACCTCTCTAAAAAGCATTAGGTAACATACGTTTTACTCTTTCTAAATCTGCTTTATGAACAAGAGCAAAATGACGCAAATGGCGTTTACGCTTTGCACTTTTTTTTCTTAATAAATGACTATGCCAACCTTGCCCCCTTCTAATTTTGCCTTTAGCAGTAATTTTAAATCTTTTTGCTGCACTTCTATTTGTTTTTATCTTTGGCATTTCTCACTCCTTTTATTTAGGCATAAGTATCATTGTCATATTGCGCCCTTCCATCACTGGAGGGGTATGTACTTTAGCTATATCTTTTGTTTCTTCTATAATCCGCTGTAATACAGCTTTTCCTAAATCAGCATGTACTATCTCTCTTCCTCTAAACCACATAATTACCTTTACTCTTGCTTTTTCTTCAGTAAGAAAACGTTTAATATGCTTTAATTTAAATTGAAAATCGTGTTCCTCTATTTTTGGTCTCATTTTTATTGCCTTTACTTGAATCTGCGCCTGCTTTTTTCTAGCCTCTTGTTGTTTCTTTTTAAGTTGATACTTATATTTACCATAATCCATAATGCGACATACAGGAGGATTAGCATTTGGAGCAACCTCTACTAAATCTAAACCTTCTTCCTCTGCACGACGCAACGCCTCATTAAGACTTACTATTCCAATCTGTTTTCCATCTATTCCAATCAATCTCACTTGTTTTGCCCTAATTTGTTTATTTACCCTTATTTTATTAATAAGATTCCCTCCTTTTTGGTCTTGGTATGGCAGTTTCTTCTTTTAATAATTCAATAAAGGTTTCAAGACCCATACTGCCTAAATTTTCTCCACTTCTTCTTCTTGGAGTCACTGTTTGTGTTTCCACTTCTTTATCTCCAATAACTACCATAAATGGAACTTTTTGCAATTGCGCCTCACGAATTTTATATCCTAATTTTTCATTTCGAAAATCTGTCTCTACTCTAAATTCTTCCATACAAAGCCTTTCATATACTTTTTGAGCATAAGCTATGTTTCTATCAGTAACAGTTAAAATACGCACCTGTACTGGTGCTAACCAAGGTGGAAATGCACCAGCAAAATGCTCTGTTAACACTCCAATAAATCTTTCTAAAGTGCCAAGGATAACTCGGTGAAGCATAGCCGGGCGTTTTTTTTGACCATCACTGTCTATATAAGTAAGGTCAAATCTTTCTGGTAAGGCAAAATCACATTGAATAGTAGCACATTGCCATTTTCTACCAAGGGCATCCTTTAATTTAATATCTATTTTAGGTCCATAAAATGCACCTTCACCCTCACAGATTCGGTAATTAATGCCTTTATCTTTTAAGGCTTGTTTTAAAGTCTCTGTTGCATGCTCCCATATTTCATCAGAGCCAATAAACTTATCTGGACGAGTACTTAATTCGACTTCATAATTAAAACCAAAAATCTGCATAACATCATCCACAAAATCTAATATTCCTTTAATCTCACTATTCAATTGGTCTGGACGACAAAATATATGAGCATCATCTTGGGTAAATTGCCTTACTCTTAACATACCATGTAAAACACCTGATTTTTCATGGCGACAGACTGTACCCAATTCAAAAAAACGCAAAGGCAAATCTCTATAACTTCTTATCTTTGAACGATAAATAAGAATATGGGCTAAACAATTCATAGGTTTTATGCCATAAAGATGTCCTTCTATTTCTGTAAAATACATATTTTCTTTATAATAATCCAAATGACCAGATTGCTTCCAAAGTTCTGCTTTTAATAACTGTGGTCCCATAACCATTTGATAACCGCGTCGCAAATGTTCTTTTATTTCAAATTCTTCTAAAATATGTCTTAAAATGGCTCCTTTAGGTAAATAAACAGGTAAACCAGCACCAATTTCTTCAAATTGTGTAAATAAATCTAATTCTTTACCTAATCGGCGATGATCACGTCGTTTTGCTTCTTCTAAATGATGAAGATATTTATCTAAATCTTTCTTATCAAAAAAAGCAGTGCCATAAATCCTTTGAAGCATAGGGTTTCTTTCATCACCACGCCAATAAGCACCTGCTACTGAAAGTAATTTAAAAGCCTTAATTTTATCTGTAGATTCAAGATGAGGCCCACGACACAAATCAATAAAATCACCTACTTTATATATAGAAACTATGCCATCTGAAATTCCATTAAGGATTTCTAATTTATAAGTTTCGCCCAAAGATTCAAATAATTTTTTTGCCTCTTCTTTACTAATTTCTTTTCTTTCAAAACGCTCCCCACGGGCAATAATTTTTTGCATTTCTGCTTCTATTTTTTCTAAGTCTTCTGGAGTAAAACCAGGTGGGTAATCAAAGTCATAATAAAATCCTGTTTCAATTGGTGGGCCAATAGTAACTTTTGCTTCAGGATAAAGATGTTTTACTGCTTCAGCCATAACATGAGCAGTACTATGACGTAGGATTTCTAAAGCTAAGGGAGAATCCATAGTGATAGGTTCAATCTCTGCTGATTCTTTTAATACAAAACTTAAATCTACTAATTGACCATTTACTTTTGCTGCTATAAGTTTCTCTTCAGGTATACCTAATTTAAGAAAGATATCTTTGACTTTAGTACCTACTGGAAGACAGATTTTCTTTTTACTACATTTTACCTCAATTTCTTCAGCCATTTTCCCCAAAATAAAAATGGTAGGCACGGGCGGGATCGAACCGCCGACCTCTACCGCGTCAAGGTAGCGCTCTCCCACTGAGCTACGTGCCTACAGTATTTTAAAATTATCAATTCTTCCAACCCCTGTCAAGCACAAAAGAAAATTATCAAAAAAAAGCAAAAAAGTCTAGACAAAAAAAGAAAATATTTTTTAAATATCCTCAATATGGGCAAACGTGTTCTTGTTACAGGAGGAACTGGGTTTATCGGTAGTCATCTTGTAGAATGGTTACTTAAAAAGAATTATGAGGTTTTTTGTTTGGTAAGGAATCCTGCTCGATTGAGATGGTTAAAAGGGTTACCAGTATATTTAATTATAGGTGATTGTCAAGCAAAGGATTTAAGATTGCCTCAGGTAGAGGTTGTTTATCATGTAGCTGGAGTGGTAAAGGCAAAAAAACCTTCTTTATTTTATAATGTAAATTATAAAGGTACAGTAAATCTTGCTCAAGCAGTCTTAAAACAAAAATTGCCTCTTAAGTACTTTATCTTTATTTCAACCTTAGCTGTTTGTGCTGATTCTCTTTCTCATTATGCTCATAGTAAGCTATTGGCAGAAAGAGAACTTTTAAAACTTCCTTTACCTCTTATAATCTTTCGCCCAACAGCTATATATGGCCCAAGAGATAAAGAATTTCTTAGTTTTTGTCGTTTGATTAAGTATGGTTTGGCTCCAATATTAAATCCTGAAGGAATTTTAAGTTTTTGTTATATTGATGATTTAATAGAAATATTAGGTGCTGTTCTTGAAAAGGAGATTCCTTCTAAAAAGATCTTTGCAGTTTCTGATGGAAAGGCATATAGCTGGGAAGAGGCTTTAAAAATAGTTGCATCTGCTTTGCAAAAGAAACCAATTTATTTTAAAATTCCAAAAAAATTAACTTATATTTTAGCTTTGATATTTGAAAAACTTAATATTTTTATTAAAGAACCTATAATTTTTAATCAAGATAAGTTAAAAGAGATCTTTCATAAAAATTGGTTTTGTGATATTTCAGAAATCCAAAAGCTACTAGGTTATACACCAAAGTATGATTTATTTTCAGGAATGGTAAAGACGATAAATTGGTATCAAAGACAGGGATGGATATGAGGTAAGTCATGGATATTTTTGCAAAATGTTTTAGATTTGCCTCCCAAGTAGAGGAAGTGAAATCAGAAAGAAAATATTTTTATTTTCGCACCATTTCTTCTATTCAAGGGCCAGAGGTAATAGTAGGGGGACGTCGTCTAATTATGCTTGGTTCAAATAATTACTTGGGATTAACAGAAGATCCTCGAGTAAAAGAAGCTGCTATCAAAGCAATAAAAAAATATGGAACAGGTTGTGCAGGTTCTCGTCTTCTCAATGGAACAGTAGATTTACATGAGGCATTAGAGGCTCAAATTGCCTCTTTTTTTAAAAAGGAAGCAGCAATTGTTTTTTCTACTGGTATGCAAGCAAATTTAGGCACTATCCAAGCACTTTTAACGCAAGATAGTGTTGCCATTTTAGATAAATTTGATCATGCCAGTATTATTGATGGCTGCCGTTTAGGATATGGAGAGTTTAAACGCTATCCTCATAATGATATGCAAGCATTAGAAAGATTATTACAGAATGAAAAAGAAAAAGCAAAACTTATTATTGTAGATGGTGTATTTAGTATGGAAGGGGATTTAGCTAATTTGCCAGAGATTATTCGTCTTGCTCGAAAATATGATGCAAGGGTAATGGTAGATGATGCTCATGGTATTGGTGTAATGGGGAAAAATGGTCGAGGTATAGCTGAATATTTTGGTTTGGAAAAAGAAGTGGATATTATTATGGGAACATTTAGCAAATCTTTAGCTACTATTGGCGGTTTTATTGCTACTAAAAAAGAAGTAATAGAATATGTAAGACATGTTGGGCGTGCCCTTCTATTCAGTGCTAGTTTAGCACCTCCTTTAGCAGCTGCGGCTAGTATGGCACTTAAAATTATTGAAACAGAACCAGAAAGAAGAGAAAAACTTTGGGAAAATACACGTTTTTGGTTAGATGGTTTAAAAAATCTTGGTTTTGACACAGGTTATAGTGTTACACCAATTGTGCCAGTAGTTATAGGTGATCCTAATAAGACATTTGAGATGTGTCGTCATTTAGAAGAAAATGGAGTATTTGTAAATGCTGTTGTACCACCTGCTGTCCCACCTGGAAGAGCTCTATTACGTACAAGTGTTATGGCTACTCATACTAAAGAACAGTTAGAAAGGGCACTTGAGGCGTTTGCTCAAGCAGGTCGAAAAGTAGGTATTATTCCGTGATAAAAATAAAAAAAGTTATTACTAAATCCCAATGGCAGACATTTTTACACCTTCCTTGGAAAATTTATAAAAATGATCCATATTGGGTGCCTCCTTTATTAAAGGATGTAAAATTCTGTTTGAATGAAAAAGAGAACCCATTTTATGACCATGCTTATCGCGAGCTTTTTCTTGCATATAAAAATGAGGAAGCTCTTGGACGTATAGTAGCTATTGTTGACGAAAATTATAATGCTTATCATCATGAAAAAATTGGTTGGTTTGGCTTTTTAGAAACAGTAAATGATTTTACAGTTATTTCTGCCTTGATAGATATTGTTAAAGAATATTTAGCCCATTTTGGGATAAAATATCTTTATGGCCCGGTGAATCCTTCTACTAATGAGACTTGTGGTCTTCTTGTAGAAGGTTTTGATGATCCTCCCTGCTTTTTGATGGCTTATAATCCACCATATTATGCTCAGTTGTTGGAAAAATGTGGTTTTAAAAAAATAAAAGATCTTCTTGCTTATGAAACTTCCTTACCTTTTTCAAAAACTTTACTTCAAAGATTTGAAAATATTTGTATTTGTTTAAAAAATCGCTATCCTGAACTAAAGGTCAGACATATTTATATGGAAGATTTTGAAAAAGAGTTAAAACGCATACAAGAAGTTTATAATGAAGCATGGTCTAGAAATTGGGGCTTTGTACCTATGACAGAAGCAGAGATAAGAAAGATGGCAGAACGCCTTAAACCTTTAGTTGTGCCAGAGTTTGTTTGGTTAGCAGAAATAAGGGAAGAACCAATTGCTTTTATGATGTTTTTACCTGATTATTTTCAGGTATTTAGACATTTAAATGGACGTTTTTTTCTACTTAATTGGTTAAAATTCTTTTGGTATCGAAGGAAAATAAATAGAATAAGAGTTGTTACTTTAGGGGTTAAAAGGCAATATCATCATAGTGGAGTGGTACCTCTATTTCTTCTTCAAGCAGGAAAAACATTATTAAAATTTCCTTATAAACGTCTTGAATTTTCTTGGATTCTTGAAGATAATCTTCCAGTAATTCGTATTGCTGAGTTAATAAATGCAAGCTTAAAAAAACGATATCGTATCTATGGAATTAAAATAAATTAAGCAAGACTTTCTTGACATAATTAGAAAGACAATATTATACTAAGCAAAAAGAGCTTAGTATGAAAGAAGATATTTCTGAGGTTTCTTTTCCAAGTTTTCCTGCTGTTGTAATGGAACTTTTGCAATATACAGTTAGGGAAGATGCATGTGCTGAAGGAGCGGAGAGAATTATAAAAAAAGATCCTGCTCTTACAGCGGAGATTTTAAAAATAGCCAATAGCCCTCTTTATGGAAAGGGAAAGATCAGTAATCTTCGCCATGCTCTTACTTTTTTGGGATTAAATACTTTAAAATATCTAGCTATTACTATTGCTGTTACTGGTGTATTTTCAAAAATGGAAATGCTTGCTGATGAAACTGGATTTGATTTTACTGAATTTTGGTCTCATTCTTTGCGTATTGCTTCTATTTCTCAACAAATAGCACAAAAGATAAATTATCAAGATCCAGAAGAAGCTTTTATTGCTGGTCTTTTACATGATCTGGGTCGTCTTATACTTGTTCAAAATTATCCTAAAAAATATTCAGAAATAGTAGAAAGTGTAAGTAAAGCAAAAATAAAGTCTTTTGAAAAAGCAGAAGAAGAAATTTTAGGTGTTACTCACACTGAAGTAGGAGCAAAACTTTTAGATTTTTGGAATCTTCCTTCTGCATTTGTGGAGGTAGCCCAGTATCATCATCTTTCTTTATCTGAATTAAAAACCACCCTTGTCCAGATTGTTCATATTGCTCACAATATTGATAGTCTTTCTACCTTACCTCCTTATGACAGACCATTTGCTATGGAAGCAATATTGAGTGAAATACAGCAACATTGGAAATCAACTTGTGAAGATCTTGAAGAGATTTTAAAAACAGCTGAAATGCAAGTAGAAGTAATAGCTCAACATTTAGGCATCTCTTTGGAGGAGGCTGAGCTTAGAGTAAAGATGCCATTTCCTGAACAAGCTGAACTTTTAGCAAAACTTCTTATATTTCAAAACATTTGGTCAGATTTAAAAGATTATTCTATTAAAGGTATATTCAATCAAGCTGCTAGGGCATTGGCATTGGCTTTCGGTGTAAGGAGGTCTCTATATTTTATGTTAGATAAAGAAAAAAATATTTTAAAAGAAGTAACAATTGAAGGATTTCAAAGACAACCATTTATTATTGAAAAAAAAGATTTAGTTTGGGAGGCTATTAGACAAAAAAGAATAGTAAGTTTTTTAGAATTAAAGAAAAAAGGTTTTTCTACTTTAAAAGAAATAGAAAGTTATTTTCCTGCAGATTTTATTATTATGCCTTTGTGGAATGGTGGTGAAATCATTGGTGTGGTTTTGTTGGAAATGTTTTTAGATAAAAAAATAAGTTCTCTTTTGAGTTTTATTGCAGAACAAATAGCTACAAAGATAAAGATCTGTTTGCTTACTAAAGAAAGAGAGTTTTTAGTAAAAGAGAAAGAAAGAATAAGAGAAGCTTATCAAAGGAGTTTAGAAAAATTAATTGAACTGGAAAAAAGAACAGCTGCTATAGAAACAGCAGGTACTATTTCTCATAAGCTTAATCAATCTCTTACTGTAATTCAAGCTAGAATAGAACTTCTCTTACACAAGATTAAAGATAGAGAAGATATTAAATCTATTGTTAAGAAAGAATTGGATATTGTATTAGATGAAAGTAAAAAGATGAATGAATTTATTAAAAAATTACTTGAGTTAAAAACATATAAAACAAAATCTTATATTAATGGTGTTGAAATTCTGGATGTTGAATGAAACTTCCTCATCAAGCAATTTCTCATTTACGTTTTTTACTCGATAAAGGATATTCATCTGGACAAGCTTTACAAATAATAGGAAATCGTTACCAACTCAATTCATGGGAGAGGAAATGGTTAGAAAGAGGAGTTTGTAGTATAAAGCAAGCAAAAATAAGGGAAAGGAAGAAAAAAGGCTTATGGCGTTTAAGACAAGCTAAATTGGGAATAGATGGTCATAATGTATTAATTACTATAGAAAGTGCTATTAAAGGAAAACCTCTACTTTTAGCAGATGATGGTTTTATTAGAGATATGGCTGGTGTTTCAGCCAGTTATCAGCCTAGTTCCACTACAGAAAAGGCTTTAGAATTAATCTTTGAAATTTTAAAGCTTTATCAACCTTTATGGCTTGATTGGTACTTTGATGCTCCTCTCTCATTTAGCGGGGAATTAGCAGCAAATGTGCGTAAAAAATTAAAAGATTATCATTTATCAGGCACAGCTCAAGCAGTACCTGTGCCAGAACATTATCTCATACATCATGAATTAATTGCTACAAGTGATAGTGCATTAATAGATATATGTTCAGAAGTTATTGATTTAGCAGGAGAAGTTTTAAAATTTTGTGGATTTTCTTTTTCTCTTTTTAAATTTAAAAACTTAAATGTAAATGAATAATATCAGGCGTTAAAAAAAACTTACTTTCTTCTACTTTTTTCTTTATTGGAGAAAAAGTAAAGAAGAATTTTTTTTCTGCTTCTATAATTTTAAAGGTTTTAATAGCTTTAAGTGTAATTACTGGAGCAATAGCAAAGGCATAAATAATTTTTCCAGATTCATCAAAGGCAACAATAGACAAAGGTTCTTCTTGAGATTTAGGTGGTCGATAATGAGGTATAGGTATAAGTTTTTTTTCTCTTATCCATTGAAAAAGAGCACATTTAATTGTATCTGCAATAATATTTTCATATCTTAAAGAAGCTGGTAATGTTTTTAAAGCCTTTTTTAAATAACTCTCAAGTTCCTTTTCCATAATTTTCCTCTAAAGCAGTTTTAATTAAATGAGGGATCATTTTTATTTCTTCATTAAGTATTGTGCGAACATCTAAATAAAGCATATCTTCTTCAATACGGGCAATAATTGGTGGATCTATTTGACGAAGTTTTTCTTCTAATTGAGAAACTGAAATATTTTTAGGTCTTAAAGCAACTACATAAGTAGGCAATGCTTCTCCTGGTAAAGAACCACCTCCTGCTTGAGAAATACTGGATTTTATTGTTAAAAAAATTTCTTTTTCTGAAATATATTTTTTAATAGCCCTTTTTAATTTCATTGCTTTTCTTTTTAATTCTTTTTGAGATATTGTAAGTAAATATAATGTAGGTATTTCTCTTATAGCCTTTTCTTCGTCTCGATAAAGTTTTAACGTACTTTCTAAAGCTGCTAATGTAAATTTATCAATACGAAGTGCTCGATTTAAAGGATTCTTTTTAATAGCCTCTAAATATGAACGTTTACCTAAAATAATTCCAGCCTGTGGCCCTCCTAAAAGTTTATCACCACTAAAACTTACAACAGAAACGCCTGTAGCTAGTGTTTCTTGCACTGTTGGCTCTTTTCCTATACCATATTTAGTAAGGTTAATAAAATTACCACTGCCTAAATCTTCAATTACTGGTAAATTATATTTTTCCCCTAAATTTACTAATTCTGTTAAAGAAACCTCTTTTGTAAATCCAATAATTTTAAAATTACTTTTATGTACCTTCATTAATAAAGCAGTTTCTTCATCAATAGCTTGCTCGTAATCATAAAGATGAGTGCGGTTTGTTGTGCCTACTTCTACTAATTTCACCCCACTTTTTCTCATAACATCAGGCATTCGAAAAGAACCTCCAATTTCCACTAATTCACCTCGAGAAACTATAACCTTTTTCCCATATGCCAAAGTGTTTAAAATTAAAAATACAGCAGCTGCATTATTATTCACTACCATAGCTGCTTCAGCCCCAGTTAATTCACAAAGAAGCTCTTCAACATGAACATAACGGCTCCCTCTTTTGCCTATTTTTAGATCATATTCTAAATTGTTATAGTAACGAGCAACCTCAATAAGATGAGAAATTGCCTCTTCAGCAAGAAGAGATCGTCCTAAGTTTGTATGTATTACTACACCAGTTGCATTTATTACCTTTTTTAAATGATTCTTTTGTTTTATTTTCAATCTTTTTATAATTTCGAAGATAATTTTTTTATAATCAACTTTGTTAATTTTATTATCTAAAATCCCTTTTCGATATATTTCAAGCACTTCTCGTATAGTATTTACTGCTAAATGTCTAGGAAAATTTTGTAAAATTAAATTTTCTTTTAATATCTCATCTACAGAAGGTATTTGTCTTAATAATTTTTCTTTCACAATTTTAAATCATATTATAGCATATAATTTCTGTCAAATGCTGCTTGACATTTTTCAAGAAAATTGTTATAAAAAAATTACCCGCCTACAGGTGTATTAAATCTATTAAGTGGGACAGATTTGTTTAAGAAAATTTTAAGGTTTCCTAGGATATTAATTAAGATATCTTGATTTAATGAGGGAGGAGCATGAATTTAACTCAACTTAAAGCAATGAAGATTAGTGAATTACTTAACCTAGCGCGTGAACTTAATGTAGAAAGTACACCTGGGATGAGCAAACAGGAGTTGATTTTCACTCTGTTGCAGACGCAGGCAGAGAGGAATGAAGCAATTTATGGTGAAGGGGTATTGGAAGTTTTGCCAGATGGTTTTGGTTTTTTGCGTTCCAGTTTTAACAATTATTTTCCTGGCCCTGATGATATATATGTTTCTCCTTCTCAGATTAAAAAATTTGGTCTCCGTACTGGAGATACTATTAAAGGTGAAATAAGACCACCTAAAGAAGGTGAAAAATATTTTGCTCTTTTAAAAGTAGAAAGTATAAATTTTGAACCACCAGAGAAAGCGAAAGAAATTGTAGCCTTTGACCACCTTACTCCTCTTTTTCCGAATGAGAAAATTCAATTGGAATATGATCCTAAAAATTATTCTACTCGTATTATGGATTTACTTACACCTATTGGTAAGGGACAGCGTGGGCTTATTGTTGCACCTCCTCGTACAGGTAAAACTATGTTATTAAAAGATATTGCTCATGCTATAGAAGCAAATCATCCTGAAATATATTTAATTGTATTACTTATAGATGAAAGGCCAGAAGAGGTTACAGATTGGGTACGCACTGTTCGAGCAGAGGTGATTAGTTCTACATTTGATGAACCTGCTCACAGGCATATTCATGTAGCAGAGATGGTGATTGAGAAAGCAAAACGTCTTGTAGAATATAAGCATGATGTAGTTATTCTTTTAGATAGTATTACTCGTCTTGCAAGGGCTTATAATACTGTTGTTCCAGCCAGTGGTAAAATCCTTTCTGGAGGTATAGATGCTCATGCTTTACATAGACCTAAACGGTTTTTTGGTGCAGCCCGTAATATTGAAGAAGGTGGTAGTCTTACAATTATTGCTACAGCCTTAATTGAGACAGGAAGTCGTATGGATGAAGTAATATTTGAAGAGTTTAAAGGTACAGGTAATTTAGAGATTCATTTAGATAGACGTTTAAGTGATAAGAGGGTTTTTCCAGCTATTGATATTAATAAATCTGGAACTAGAAGAGAAGAGTTATTAACAGACCCAAAGTACCTTCCTCGTATCTGGTTATTACGGAAATTGCTTGCTCCTCTTAACCCTGTTGATGCTATGGAATTTTTATTGGATAAAATTAGAGCTACTGAGACAAATGAAGAATTTTTAAATTCTATGAACCAATAGCTTGCCAAAATAAAAAAATAAGTTATAAAGCCTCTTTTGAAAAAGGAGGAAAATATGAAAAAAGGTATTCATCCGAAGTATTATCGTACAAAAATTCGCTGTGCTTGTGGTTTTGAGCTAGAAGTTGGTTCTACTAAAAAAGATATTAAAGTAGAGATATGTGCTCGTTGTCATCCTTTTTTTACAGGAAAGGAAAAATTGATTGATGCAGCAGGTCAAATAGAAAAATTTAGAAGAAAATATGGAATTCCTGAAAAAGAAGAATCATGAAGGGTTTTTTGCAAAAATTAGATGAGATAGAAAAAAAATTTAAACACTTGGAGTCTGTTCTAGCAGATCCAAATGCTTTAAAAGATCCAGAGAGATATAAAAAGTATGCTAAGGAACATGCTGAATTAGCTCGTATTGTTCAAACTTATCAAGAATATAAAAAATTGGAAAAGGAATTGGAGGAGAGTAAAGAGCTTTTAAAAGAAAAGGATGAGGAATTAAAGGCATTAGCTAAAGAAGAGATTGCACGATTGAAAGAGAAAATAGCAGAAAAAGAAAAGGAACTTAAAATTTCACTTTTACCAAAGGATCCAAATGATGAGAAAAATATTATTTTAGAAATTAGAGCTGGCACTGGTGGTGAAGAGGCAGCCCTTTTTGCGGCTGAGCTTTTTAAAATGTATAGTAAATATGCGGAAAGAAAAGGTTGGCGTGTAGAGATTTTAAGTTCTCATTTTACAGGTCTTGGTGGTGTAAAGGAAATTATTGCTCTTATAGAAGGGAAAGGAGCATATAGTCGATTGAAATATGAAAGTGGTGTACATAGAGTTCAAAGAGTACCAGAAACAGAGTCTCAAGGTAGAATTCATACTTCAGCAGTGACAGTAGCTATTTTGCCTGAAGCAGAAGAAATAGATGTAACCATTGATCCAAAAGATTTAAAGATTGAAGTATTTAGAGCCTCTGGGCCAGGTGGACAACATGTCAATGTGACTGATTCAGCTGTAAGAATTAC
The DNA here is from genome assembly GCA_030262725.1 of Candidatus Desulfofervidus auxilii. Taxonomy (NCBI): domain Bacteria; kingdom Pseudomonadati; phylum Thermodesulfobacteriota; class Candidatus Desulfofervidia; order Candidatus Desulfofervidales; family Candidatus Desulfofervidaceae; genus Candidatus Desulfofervidus; species Candidatus Desulfofervidus auxilii. The sequence goes on from JAJSZS010000016.1 coordinate 26,152, forward strand.
TCATATACCCACAGGTATAGTTGTGCAGTGTCAGGATGAGCGTTCACAACATAAAAATAAAGCAAAGGCAATGAAGATTTTAAGAGCACGTTTATTAGAAAAAAAGAGACAAGAACAAGAAGAACAGATTGCTAAAGAAAGAAGAAGTCAAATAGGTAGTGGTGATAGGAGTGAACGTATCCGTACATATAATTTTCCTCAAGGTCGTGTTACAGATCACCGTATTGGTTTAACTTTATATCGTTTAGAAGATGTTTTAGAGGGTAATTTAGATGAAATCATAGATGCCCTTGTTACTCATTATCAAGCAGAGGCCATTAAGGCCATGTAAATGGCAGAAGTCTGGACTATCAAAGATCTCCTTCAATGGACAACAGAATATTTTAAGAAAAAACAAATAGATGCCCCACATTTAACAGCAGAGCTTTTACTTGCCCATGTCCTAAATAAAGATAGGCTTTATCTTTATTTAAATTATGATCAACCACTTAATCAAAAAGAATTAAGTCTTTTTAAAAATTTAATAAAACGTCGTTTAAAACGTGAGCCATTAGCCTATATACTTGGGGAGCAAATCTTTTTCTCTCTTTCTTTTAAAGTAAATTCATCTGTTCTTATTCCAAGACCAGAGACAGAAAATTTAGTAGAAATAGCTTTAAAAATTATTCAAGAAAATTATAAAAAACCTATAATTTTAGATTGGGGTACAGGAAGTGGCGTTATTGCCATTTGTTTAGCCAAAAAAATTCCAAAAGCTACTATTTTTGGTATAGATATTTCTTTTTCTGCCTTAAATATTGCCAGAGAAAATGCCTATAGACATAAAGTAAAAGTTTTTTTTCTCCTTACAAAAAACTTCTGTTTTAAAGAAAAAACATTTGATGTAATTGTAAGTAATCCTCCTTATATAGAAACAGATACAATTCCTACTTTAGCACCAGAGATTCAATATGAACCAAGGGAAGCATTAGATGGAGGGAAGGATGGATTAAAATATATAAAATATCTTATTATTCATAGTCATATTTTTTTGAAAAAAAATGGCTGGCTTATTATGGAAATTGGCTATAATCAGGCAGAAGCAGTGAATAAAATTATATCGTCTAAAAATTGGTATTCACCTCTGTTTTTCAAAGATGATGCTGGACATAAAAGGGTAGTTGCGTTAAGAAAAAGAGGAGATGGCTAAATTTATTATTCAAGGTGGTAGACCATTAAAAGGTGAGGTAGTTATTAGTGGGGCTAAAAATGCTGCTTTACCTATGCTTACAGCCAGTCTTCTTACTAGAGAAAAAATAATATATCACTGTGTTCCTCAATTGATGGATATTTATACTATTAAAAAACTTCTTTCAAATTTAGGAGTAAGATTTTCCACTACAGAACCTCTTATAGCACATGCAGAAGAATTAAAAAGTCATTGTGCACCTTATGAATTAGTACGCACTATGAGAGCATCTATTTTGGTTTTGGGTCCTCTTTTAGCTCGTGAAGGTAAAGCTTATGTAAGTTTGCCTGGTGGATGCGCTATTGGTGCTAGACCTGTAGATCTACATTTAAGAGGTCTGAGTCAAATGGGGGCAGAGATTAAATTAGAAAAAGGCTATATTAATGCTAAAGTAAAACGTTTAAAAGGAACAGAGATTTATTTAGATGTACCTACTGTTACTGGTACAGAAAATTTGATGATGGCTGCTTGTTTAGCTAAAGGGGTGACAATTTTAAAAAATGCTGCTCGTGAGCCAGAAGTAGTAGCATTAGCACAAATGCTTAAAAAAATGGGGGCTGAAATAGAAGGAGAAGGTACAGACACTATTATTATTAAAGGTGTGGAAGGTTTAAATGGTACAGAATGTACAATCATTCCTGATAGGATAGAAGCAGGCACTTATATGGTTGCTGCTGCTATTACAGGTGGAGAAATTGTTCTTAAAAATTGTCGTTTAGAACACTTAGGGGCAGTAATAGGTAAGTTAAAAGAGGCAGGTGTAAAGTTCATTGAAGAAAATGATGTAATAAAGGTGAAAGCACCTGAAATTATTAAAAGTACAGATGTTACTACACTACCTTACCCTGGTTTCCCCACTGATATGCAAGCTCAATTTATGGCACTTATGTGTTTAGGTGATGGGGTAAGTGTTATTACTGAACGTATTTTTGAAAATCGTTTTATGCATGTGTTGGAATTAAAGCGTATGGGGGCTGATATAAAGATTGATGGTGCAAGTGCAATAGTAAGAGGAGTGTCAAAATTAATGGGTGCACCAGTTATGGCTACAGATTTAAGGGCAAGTGCATCTTTAATTTTAGCTGGTTTAGCAGCAGAAGGAGTTACAGAAGTTGACCGAATTTATCATTTGGATCGTGGTTATGAAAGAATGGAGATGAAATTAAAGGCTCTAGGGGCAGAGATTGAAAGGGTGGCTTAATAGTCATCCTTTAATCTTTTTTCTACCATTTTATTGTCTTGGTCTTATTATAGGAGGTAATTGGCCTTTTGTTAAATTGTTTTTATTTCTTTTTCTGTTTAATTCTATTCTTCTTTTCTTTTTTCGCTCTCGCTATATTTTAGCTATATTTTTTATTTTTCTTGGTACATTTTGGCAAAGTTTATTTTTTCAACCACCTCCTATTACCAAATTTGTTAATAAAAAAATAACTTTAAAAGGAAAAGTTATCCATATTATAGATAAAAAACGTTTTATTCTTGATGATATTTTTGTTAAAGAAAAGAAAATTAAGGGGAAAATTCTTTTAAAAATCTATCAAAATATAAATTTATCCCTTGGTCATATTATTGAAGTTAAAGGAAAATTAAAACTTATCAAATCTCCCAATAATCCTGGCACTTATGATTATGCTAGAGAATGGAAAAGAAAAGGAGTGTGGGTAAGGATTAATACAGGAAGAATAAATATTGTTGGTTATGAAAAGCCTTGGTTTTGGTCTTATATTTTGGAAAAATTTCGAAGAAAAATTAGAACATTTTTATTTAAACATCTTTCTCAACCTATTAGAGGCATATATTGTGCTTTGCTTTTAGGAGAAAAACAAAATCTTTTACCTCATATACGTGATATTTTTTCCTTTACTGGTACAAGCCATTTACTTGCCATTTCTGGTTTACACTTAGGTATGATTATGGGATTATTTTATACTCTTTTTTGGTATATTCTTTCTCGTTCAGAAAGATTGCTTTTATATTTTCAGCTAAAAAAGCTTTCTGCTTTTTTAGCCATTTTTCCTAGTTTCTTTTATGCTTCATTAGCCCACTTTTCCCCAGCTACAACTCGCTCTTTTTTTATGCTTTTATTGTTTTGGTGGCTTTATTTTAGCCGACGTTTAAAAAACACTTGGATTTTTCTAGTTACAGCCGCTTGGATTATGCTTTTATTTAATCCTACACTTATCTATTCTATCTCATTTCAACTTTCATTTATTGCTCTTGCTTCTATTCTTTATTTCATTCCCAAATTTTCAAAAACACATCATTGGTTAAAATCTGAAAAAAGATTATTGCATTATTTTATTCTTTGTTTTTATGGTAGCTTAGCTGCCTGGCTAGGAACATTGCCTATAGTAATGCATTATTTTGGTCATTTTTCCCTTATTGCTCCATTTTTAAATCTTATAGCTATCCCCTTAATAGGTTTTATTGTTCTGCCATTAGGTTTTCTCTCTCTTTTCTTTTTACCGTTTTCCGAAACTATTGCTTCTTTTTTTATAAAAATAGGTGGTTTGGCTTTAAAAATTTTAATTTTATTTTTACAAAAAATAGCAAATATACCAGGTACACATTTTTGGCTTTTTATACCCACATGGTTAGAAGTCATTTTTCTTTATATTCTTTTATTTAATTTTTTTCGTCCAAGATATTTAATCTTAACATTTATCAGTCTCTTTTTATTAGAAATGATTTTTTATTTTTCAGCTAAACCAAAAGGATTTGAAGTATCTTTTTTTGATGTTGGTGAAGGAACATCTATATTTCTATATTTTCCAAAAGGAAAGACAATGTTAATAGGTGGTGGAGGCTCTCGTTCAGATTATGATCCAGGCAGACATATTATTGCCAGAGCACTTTGGACAAAGAGAATCTACAAAATAGATTATCTTGTTTTACCTACACCACATTATCGTTATCTTAAAGGACTTAAATTTATAGCAAATCACTTTCACCCAAAAGTTCTTTGGATAAATGGCTTTAAAAGTATTGATAAAGATTATTTGGAATTAATAAATCTTTGTAAAAAGAAACATGTTTCTGTTATTTTTCCAAAAACACAAGAGATAGATGGTGTTAAGATAAAAATTCTTTATCCAAAAAAAGAAGCTGTTACATTAAAAGACAGTCTTTTTATCTATTGTATTTATAATAAAGTAAGTTTTTTATTTCCTTTTTACCTTAAAAGAAGAATCCTTAATCAATATACTTCAAAAATAGATGTGCTTTTAGCTCCAAATTTTGGGAATAAAAAGGCAAATTCTCTGAAATTTATTAATTTAGCTAAACCAAAATATGTAGTATTTTCAGGAAGATATCCAGATGAAGAAATTATAAAAAATTATATTATGGTTGGTAGTCAGATATTTATAACATCTAAACATGGTATGATTAGTTTTGTTACAGATGGAAAATATTTAAAAAATATAAAGCTTGACCGAAAAAACCTTATATGATAGCTTTTTAGTGGCTCGGATCCTATGGGACCGAGACCAGAAAAATAAGCCTTCTGGTCTTTGGTCCAGAAGGTGTTTTTGTTTTTGACCATGGAAGTTATTAAAGAAATTGAAGTTATGAATAAAAAGGCTGAAGAGTGGCGAAAAAATGGAAAGATTATTGCTTTTGTACCTACTATGGGTTATTTTCATGAAGGTCATTTAAGTCTTTTTAGAATAGCCCGCAAAAAAGGGGATATATTAGTAGTAAGTATCTTTGTTAATCCTATCCAATTTGGTCTAACTGAAGATTTTAAAAGTTATCCAAGAGATTTAGAAAGAGATAAATCTTTGGCAGAAAAAGAAAAAGTAGATGTTTTGTTTGTACCTTCAGAAAAAGATATGTATCCAGAAGGTTATCAAACATTCGTAGAGGTGACAAAGTTGACAAATCATCTTTGTGGTCTTTCTCGTCCTGGCCATTTTAAAGGAGTTACAACAGTAGTAGCTAAATTATTTAATATTGTTAAACCACACATTGCATTTTTTGGTTTTAAAGATTATCAGCAATATCTTGTTATAAAACGTATGGTAAAAGATTTAAATTTTTCTATTGAAATTGTAGGCTGCCCCATTGTGCGAGAACCAGATGGATTAGCTATGAGCTCTAGAAACACATATCTTACACCTGAACAGAGAAAATCAGCTCTAAGTTTATTTAAAGGTTTAAGACTTGCTCAAGAAATGATAGATAAAGGAGAGAGAAATGTTAAAGTGATTATAAATGCTGTTTCAAAACTTATTGAAAGTCATCCTTATACTGAAATAGATTATGTGAAAATTTGTGATCCAGAAACCTTAGAAGATTTAGATAAAATAGATAAAAAAGCCTTATTGGCATTGGCTGTTAAGATTGGAAAAGCTAGACTTATAGATAATACTTTGTTAGAGGTAAAGGAATGAGATTTATGTTAAAATCAAAAATTCATCGTGCTAAAGTAACTGATGCTAATCTTAATTATGAAGGAAGTCTTAGTATTGATACAGAACTTATGGCAGCAGCAGACCTTATTCCCTATGAGATGGTGTATGTTTATAACATTACAAATGGAGAAAGATTTTCTACTTATGTTTTACCTGGAAAAAAAGGAGAAATTTGTCTAAATGGTGCCGCTGCTCGTAAGGGTGCAAAAGGTGATATTATCATCATTACTGCTTATACACTTGTGGAGGAATCGCAATTAAAAATGTATAAGCCAAAACAGGTATTTTTGGATGAAAATAATGCCATTGTGAGAAAAGAAGGGTGAAAAAAATCAAAGATATCTTAAAGAGAAACTTTTTAGCAGGTCTTCTTGTCCTCCTTCCTATTTCTCTTACTGTTTATATTATTCTTTTTCTTCTTCGTACAATGGATAAAATACTTAAGTATCTTCCTCCTAAATATAACCCTGAAACATATCTTCCCTTTCGTATTCCTGGATTAGGATTTCTTTTTGTTATTGTTATTATTCTTCTCACAGGATTTTTAGCTAGAAATTATATTGGGAATAAACTTATTGAGTTATGGGAAAATATTGTTAATAAGATTCCATTTATTCGAGCAATTTATTTAGCGATCAAACAATTAATTGAGACGATATTTATGAAAGAAAAAGATTTTAATAGAGTTGTATTAGTGCAGTATCCAAGAAAAGGTATTTATGCTTTAGGATTCACTACTAGTCAGACAAAGGGTGAACCAGTAGAAAAGGTGCAAAAAAAATTAATAAATGTTTTTATGCCTACTACACCAAACCCTACTTCCGGATTCTATCTTCTTGTGCCAGAAGAAGAATTAATTTTTTTGGACATGAGTGTGGAGGAGGCATTTAAATTAATTATATCTGGTGGTATTGTTCATCCAGAAGAAAAATTTGAAAAGAAAAACAAGTAAAATGTAATTTTCTTCTATTGACATTTGTTCTAAGAAAAGGTTTATATAGCCAAATTTTCTGAGAAAGGAGTGAGAAATGGCTAAAGAATATCTTTTTACATCGGAATCTGTTACAGAAGGCCATCCTGATAAAGTAGCTGATCAAATTTCTGATGCCATTTTAGACGCTATTTTAGCCCATGATAAAAATGCAAGAGTAGCTTGTGAAACTTTAGTTACAACAGGACTTGTATTTATTTCAGGAGAAATCACTACTACTTGTTATGTTGAAATACCAGAAGTAGTACGTCAAACTATAAAGGAAATTGGTTATACAAGTTCAGAAATGGGATTTGATTGGGAGACTTGCGGTATTATTACAAGCATTGATCGCCAATCTCCTGACATTGCCATGGGTGTTAACCGTAGTGAAAAGTTAGAAGAAATTGGTGCTGGTGATCAAGGAATGATGTTTGGTTATGCCTGTACAGAAACAGATGTTTTAATGCCTATGCCCATTTATTATGCCCATCGTCTTGCAAAAAGGCTTGCTGAGGCGAGGAAGAAAAAGATTTTAGATTTTTTAAGACCAGATGGAAAAACTCAAGTAACCTTAAAATATATAGATGGAAAGCCTGTTGAAGTAATAGCAGTAGTAATTGCTGCCCAACATGAGCCATGGGTAAAATATAATGTATTAAAAGAAGGCATTATTGAAGAGGTTATCCATTACATTATTCCTGAAGAAATGAGGTCTAAAAATATGAAATATTACATAAATACAACCGGACGTTTTGTTGTAGGAGGTCCTCTTGCTGATACGGGCACGACAGGACGAAAGATTATTGTTGATACTTATGGTGGGATGTCTAGACATGGTGGTGGTTGTTTCTCTGGTAAAGATCCTTCTAAAGTGGATCGAAGTGGAAATTATATGGCAAGATATGTTGCAAAAAATATTGTAGCAGCAGGTATTGCTACAAAATGTGAAATTCAAATAGCTTATACAATCGGTCGACCAAAGCCTGTTTCTATTATGGTAGATACTCACGGTACTGGTATTATTCCAGATAAAGAGATTGAAAAATTGATTGAAAAGGTTTTTGATTTGCGTCCTGGTATGATTATAAAACATCTAGATTTATTAAGACCTATTTACAAACAAACAGCTGTTTATGGCCATTTTGGAAGAAAAAATCCTGATTTTACCTGGGAAAAAACAGACATGGTAGATGTTTTAAGAAAAGAAGTAGGGAGGTAGAGATGGACTATCATATAAAAGACATAGCATTAGCAGAAGAAGGGCAATTACGTATTGAATGGGCAGAAAAGACTATGCCTGTATTAAGGCTTATTAGAAAAAGATTTGAAAAAGAAAAACCTTTATCAGGTTTAAAAATTGGCGCTTGTTTGCATGTTACTACTGAGACTGCTAATTTAGTAAGGACATTAAAAGCAGGTGGAGCAGAAATAGCTCTATGTGCTTCAAATCCATTAAGTACTCAAGATGATGTAGCAGCTGCTTTAGTAAAATATGATGAAATTCCAGTCTTTGCTATTAAAGGTGAGGATAGAGATACTTATTATCAACATATTGAAGCTGTTTTATCCTTTTCCCCAATTGTTACTATGGATGATGGGGCTGATTTAATTTCAACCATTCATAATAAACATAGGGAAATGTTAAATAAAATTATAGGTGGGACAGAAGAGACTACTACAGGTGTCATTCGATTAAGGAGTATGGCTAAAGAAGGAGTATTAGGTTATCCAGTAATTGCTGTAAATGATGCTATGACAAAACATCTTTTTGATAATCGTTATGGTACAGGTCAAAGTACTATAGATGGTATTTTGCGTGCTACAAATCGTCTTCTTGCAGGCTCTGTGTTTGTAGTATGTGGTTATGGATGGTGTGGGCGTGGTGTAGCTATGCGAGCAAGAGGTATGGGAGCAAAAGTGATTATTACTGAAGTAGACCCTCTTAGAGCACTTGAAGCAGTTATGGATGGTTATCAAGTGATGCCTATGATAGAAGCTGCTAAGATAGGCGATATCTTTGTTACTGTTACAGGTGACATTAATGTTATAAGAAGAGAGCATTTTCTTCTTATGAAAGATGGCGCTATTCTTGCTAATGCAGGTCATTTTGATGTAGAAATTGAAAAAGAGGCATTAAATGAGATGGCTAAAAATGTTCGTAAAATAAGAGAATTTGTAGAAGAATATGTTTTAGAAGATAATCGTCGACTTTACTTACTTGGTGAAGGACGTCTTGTCAATTTAGTAGCTGCTGAAGGGCACCCTTCTTCTGTCATGGATATGAGTTTTGCTAATCAGGCTTTAACTGCCGAATATTTAAAAAAAGAAGGAGATAAATTAGAGAAAAAAGTCTATTCTGTGCCAGAGTATATAGATAAAGAAGTAGCTCGTTTAAAATTAAAAAGTATGGGTATCACAATAGATACGCTCACTCCAGAACAGGAGAAATATCTTTCTTCTTGGGAAATGGGTACTTAATGTCAGAATTAATCATTAAACAATTAATAGTAGGTCCACTTCAAGTTTGTTGTTATTTTGTAGGCTGTTCTAAGACAAAAGAAATTATAATTATTGATCCAGGTGGAGACGAGGATTTTATCATAGAAACCATTGAGACATTAAAATTAAAGCCAATAATGATTGTTAATACTCATGCCCACCCTGATCATACAGCAGGAAATCGTGCTCTTAAACAAATCTTTAATCTTCCAATTGCCATGCATGAAGCTGATGGAGGAAGTTTTTTAAGTCAGATAAGTCTCTTTTTAGGAAGTATGTTTGGTGCCCCTTCTCCTTCACCAGATATCCTTTTAAAGGATGAGGATGAAATTAAAATTGGAAAAATAAACTTAAAAATAATTCATACCCCTGGACACACGCCTGGAAGCATTTGTCTTTATTATCCTGGACATATTTTTACTGGGGATACACTTTTTGTTGGAGCAGTAGGTAGAACTGATTTACCAGGAGGTTCTTGGGAAACATTAATAAATTCTATTAAAACAAAACTTTTTACCTTACCTGAAGATACCATTGTTTGGCCTGGCCATAATTATGGTGAAAAACCACATTCTACTATTGGTGAAGAAAAAAAATTTAATCCCTTCTTAAAATAATAGAACAATTTATTTAAGCAAGTCGATATTTAAAAACAAGCCTTTATGAAAAGTAAGATTTTTTTAGTGATATTTTTCTTATTTTTTTCAGTAGGTATTTGGGCAGAAGAGTATAAAAATACAACTATTATGGAAAAATTGAGTGTGATTAAAGATACTGTATACCAAGATTATAAGAATTATTTTACAGGCAATGGTTTAGGGATTAGTTTAATAATAGCTGGTGTACTGGCTAATACCTCCATAGATAGAGAAATTCAGGAGTGGTATCAAAATTCATTACGAAGTAATGACACTGATAATTTTTCAAAAATAATAAAACCTCTTGGGGATGGAAGAAAAACTATTCCTGTGTATTTGGGAACAGCTTTACTTGGAGAAATATTTAAAAACACAAAATTGCTTTCAATAACAGCCGAATGGGGGAGAAAGTCAACAAGAGCAATTCTAACAGGTGTATTTCCAATGTTATTTTTCCAAAGAGCTTTGGGAGCCTCACGTCCAGAAGAAAATGATTCCCATTGGCGCATCTGTGAAGATAATAATGGTGTAAGTGGACACAGCTTTATGGGAGCCATTCCTCTTTCAGGTGGTATTGGGTTGGTACATGGCGTATCTAGCAGCAACGAGTGTAGATATGACAGATAAAAAGATGAAAAAAATAATTATGCCTATAAGTCCTATTGGGATCAAAAATGGTCTAGGAATAAGGATCATCTTTAGATTTTAGATGCCAAATTTAACAAAACAAACCAATCAAACAGGTCGATATTAGAGATAGAGAATTTTTTCAATAAGGACTTTTTGTGAAAAATAAAACTGTATTTCAACACTATTTAAATGAGCTTCATGTTTATTGCCGATTGCGTAATATTGGTTTGCCAAAAGGGATAGCAAAGGCTCTTGCTAAAAGGTTGAGTCCTAAATTTTTTTATACAAAAAATCGGAAAAAAGAAAAAAAATAATTACTTTCTTTTACTTAATTCCCACAATGGACGCATACGATGAATTTGTTTTTGAGAAAGCTTTTCCCAAAAGATTCTTTTTGGTTTGTCTAAAGGCACCTTAACTTTAATGACTTGACTTGGTGTAATAATATAATCTATAGGAACATCTACCATATTTTTTGGCAATGTATTAAGTATTTGTTCATCATGCACTATTGTAATAACAGGAGTGTTTTCATCAATACAACCTAATTCTCTTAATATAGCATATTCTATGTCAAAAAAACCTGCTCCTTTACCCAAACGTTTTCCATCAATACTTACTGCTACTGCTCCTGTAATTAAAAGGTCAATATGACCAATGGCATTCTTTCTAGTTGGAAGCCTTTTACCATATTGTTTTACACCATATGTTTGAATGGCTTTATTCCAAAATTTTCTAGGTATATCTTTTGGTTTTAAAATATAAAAACCATCAGAAAGTCCTGGAGTAGCCATAATTAAAATTTTTCCATCCATAAGAGCATTAAATCTCACTTCCTTTTGTGCCTCATCTGGAGGTACCATAATAGTTTTACTTTTTTGATAAATTAAAAGATGACGCAACCTTTCTGCTGCTTTTCCTTGTCCTTTAAATGGAGGAATACGATGGAACGGTGCCTTTGAAATATTTTTTTCTAATAACAATTGCCATATTTGATAACGTATTTTTTCCTTTTCTTTCATACTTGACACATTAAATCATTTATGTTTTTAAACGCCAAGTATGATAGCACAGAAAAAAAGAGTTTTAAGTGGAATGCGTCCTACTGGAAAAATTCATCTAGGTAATCTCCATGGTGCCTTAGCCAATTGGAAGCAATTACAAGAAGAATATGAATGCTATTTTTTTATTGCTGATTGGCATGCTTTAACAAGCGAATATCAAAATCCTCAAAAAATTAAAGAATATGTTTGGGAAATGATTATAGATTGGCTAAGTATTGGTCTAAATCCAGAAAAGGCAACTATTTTTATTCAATCAAAAGTGCCAGAACACACTGAATTACATCTTATTTTTTCTATGATTACTCCTTTGCCTTGGTTAGAAAGGAATCCTACTTATAAGGAACAAAAGCAAGAATTAGTGGAAAAAGATTTAAATACTTATGGTTTTCTTGGCTATCCTGTACTTCAGGCAGCAGATATTTTGATTTATAAAGCACATTTAGTACCAGTGGGAATGGATCAACTACCTCATATAGAATTAACAAGAGAGATTGCTCGTCGTTTTAACTATTTATATCGTGAAGTTTTTCCAATACCAGAACCTTTATTGACTGAAGTACCAAAGTTATTAGGTATTGATGGTCGAAAAATGAGTAAAAGTTATAATAATGCTATTTTTATCTCTGATCCTCCCAATGTTTTAAAAGAGAAAGTAAGACAAATGTTTACTGATCAATCTCGCTTACGTCGCTCTGATCCTGGTCATCCAGAAATTTGTAATGTATTTTCTATACATAAGCTTTATAGTTCATCAGAGATAGTAAATCAGATTGAGACAGACTGCAGAAGAGCAAAAATTGGATGTGTAGATTGTAAGCAAATCTTGGCAAAAAGTTTAATTCAGGGTTTAGAGCCATATCAGGAAAAAAGGCAATATTATAAGTCACATTTATCAGAAGTAAAAGAAACTGTTATTGCTGGTATTGAAAAAGCTCGTACTATTGCTAGAGCTACTTTAGAAGAAGCAAAAGCAGTAGTAGGGATTTAACCTTTTAATTTTTTTATCCTTTCTATATCTTCAATCCGTCCAATTAAAACTAAAATATCACCTTCCTTTATTTTAAATTCAGGAGAAATTAAAGAAAAAACCTGCTCTGATCCAGCTTCCCTCACGGCAATGACCTGAACACCATAACGACGTCGCACATCAAGCTCTCCCAAATTTTTACCAATAAATGCTTTTGGTGCAGCTATTTCTATTACTTGGTACTCTTGCGATAATGGCAAATAATCAAGTACATTTGGAGTATCCAAACTAGCAGCTAATTTGATAGCAATTTCTCTTTCTGGAAATACAACTTTAGTGGCACCTACAAGCTCAAGAATTTTTTGATGGTCTTCATTTACTGCTTTAACAATAATCTGTTTTACTTCCATTTCTTTTAAATAAAGGGTTAAAAGAATACTAGCACTAAGATTTTCTCCCAAACTAATTATAGCAAGGTCAATATTATTTAATCCCAAATTTTCTAACAATTCTCTATCTGTACAATCAGCTACAATTGCCTGTGTTGTATATTCTTGAGCTTTTTGAACTAAGTCTTTCCTTTGATCAATGGCAATAACTTCATGCCCTCTTTCAAAAAGGGCTTTGGCAACATGGCGTCCAAAAATACCTAAGCCAAAAATAGCAATACGCATGATATTCCCTTATCCAATCATAACGTTTTCTTCTGCATATTGGTAGCGTTTAGCTACTTCTTTTATTTTTACAAAATGTACAACAGTAAGTGGCCCTACTCTACCAATAAACATAAGGCACATAATGATAATTTTCCCCCATGCATTCAAATTAGGAGTAACACCAGTAGTCAGTCCCACTGTTCCAAGGGCAGAAATTGTTTCAAATAAATATGAAATTAAAATACCTTCTTTATGAGGTATGCCGTAACTTTGAGTTAAAATAAGCAATATTGTAGAAAAAAATATTAAACAACAAGATAATCCAAAAAGCACAATTGCTCTATAAACTGTTTCATCTGGAAGTGTGCGAGAAAATACATGAACTTTCTCTCTCCCCATAATTTTATTAACAATGAAACTGATAAATACAGCAAAAGTAATTGTTTTTATGCCACCCCCACAAGAACCAGGAGAAGCACCAATAAACATCAATAACATCAATAACATAAGGGTAGCATCAGTTAAAGAGGCAATAGGGAGGCTATTAAAACCAGCTGTTCTAGGAGTAACGGCTTGAAAAAAAGCATTTAAAAATTTTTGAGAGAGAGAAAGTCCTTTTAAAGTATTTGTATTTTCAAAATAAAATAAAGAAATGGTGCTAATAATTATTAAATAAAATATAGTTGCAAGAGTAAGTTTTGTATGAAGAGAAAGACGTGTCTTTTTTCCTCTTAAACGGAAACCACATTCAGCAACAACTAAAAATCCTACACCCCCAAGAATAAATAAACAGGCTATTGTAAGTAAGACAACATAATCTGTGCAGAAAGACTCAAGACTTGTAGAAAATAAAGAAAAACCTGCATTGCAAAAAGCAGATATAGCATGAAATATTCCATAAAATATAGCCTTTTGCCAAGGGAAAATATTTTTCCAATGAAATGCTAAAATAATGCTTCCAACAAGTTCTGTAATTAAAGTAAAAATAACAACATCTTTTACTAAAGAAAAAATGTCTTTTGTTGGAGAATGGGTCAAGGTATCTTGAAGTACTAAACGACCTTTAAAAGAAGGCGATTTACCCAAAAGCAATAAAATGACAGTAGAAAAAGTCATCAATCCCAATCCTCCTAATTGAATAAGACACAAAATAATGACATGCCCCAAAAATGTAAATTTTGTTCCTGTATCCACTACTATTAATCCAGTTACACAAACAGCTGAAGTAGCTGTAAAGATGGCATCTAAATAAGAAATTGAACCATAATGAGAGAAAGGTAAAAAAAGAAGGAAAGAACCAATTACAATTAAAATAATAAAAGAGAAAGCTAAGATAGTTGGTGGAGAGAGATTTTTAAACATTTTAGATTATTTTCTCCAAAATTCTAGGGTAAATAATACAAGGATTGTATAAATCTCTAATCTACCTAAAATCATGCAAAAAATGAGCAACCATTTACCTAAACAGGGAATAAACTCATAATTTTGAGCAGGTCCTACTATCCCTAAGCCTGGACCAACATTACCTAATGTAGCAGCTACAGCACTAATAGAACTCATGAAATCCATGCCCAAAGTAGCAAGTAGGATAGAAAAAATAATAAACAATACTATGTATAATACAAAAAAACCTATTACACCATTTATAACATCTAAAGGAACAATCTTTTTCCCTAATTTTGTTTGATGTACAACATGGGGATGGATGATTCTAAGCAATTCTTGATAACTATGTTTTAATAATAATAAAATACGTACACATTTTATTCCTCCTCCTGTAGAACCTGCAGAACCTCCTATAAACATACAAATTAATAAAATAATCTTAGAAAGAGTAGGCCATTTATCAAAATCTGTTGTAGTATATCCGGTAGTAGTAATGATAGAGCAAACTTGAAAGATACTATAACGGAATGAAGTTAAAATACCATTAAATTGTTTATATATGTTAAGACAAATTATAAAAGTAAAGATGCCTATTATAGATATAAAAAATTTAAGTTCTGGGTCTTTTAAAACATCTTTTATATTTCCCTTTAAAATCCGATAATGAAGGGAAAAATTTATACCAGCCAAAAGCATAAAAAAGGTAATAACATAATGAAGGTATGCACTTTGAAAATAACCAATACTTATGTTTTTTGTAGAAAATCCACCTGTAGCCATAGTAGTAAAAGTATGGCAAAATGCATCAAAAAGTTTCATTCCGCCAATTTTTAATAAAAATACTTCAATAGCAGAAATTAATACATAAACTTTCCATAAAACTTTTGCTGTTTCAGAAATTCTAGGTCTTAATTTATCTACTACTAAGATAGGAGCTTCTGCTTTATAAAGCTGCATACCTCCTATACCTAAGAATGGAAGGATAGCTATAGAAAGGACAATAATCCCCATACCTCCCAACCATTGAGTTAAACTTCGCCAAAATAAAATGCTTTGAGGTAAAGATTCTATATCTGTTAAAACACTTGCTCCTGTTGTAGTAAAACCAGAAATAGATTCAAAAACAGCATTTGTGAAATTATCAAAAACTTTAGCAAATATGTATGGAAGAGCACCAAAGATGCCTGCAGCCATCCAACCAAATGCAACAATAGCTATACCTTCACGATGGGAGAGTTTATTACTCTTTTTTCTAAATATAAAATAAAGAGATAAACCAAAAAAAATAGTTATTAAAATGGATTTTATAAAAGCGAAATGGACTCCATCTTGATAAAAGATAGAGATAAACAAAGGGGCTATCATAGCAAGCCCGATAAGGGAAATAATAACACCAATAGAGTGAAGTGTATAAGAAAACCTCAATTTACTTTAATGCCAAATTTTTTCTACTTTAGAAACAGCTTCAGTGCTAGAAAAAATGATTACTCTATCTCCAGGTAATATTACAGTCTCACCACTAGGGATAATAACCTCCTTTCCTCTAACAATAGCACCTACAATACTATCTTTTGGAAATTTTAATTTCCTTAAAGGTTTTTCAATCATATCTGAAACAGATGTAGTTATCACCTCTACAGCCTGTAAGTCTTCTCCTAAAGGCATTACTGAAAGCACCTTCCTTTGAAACATACGTTTAAGTAAAGCACTAATAACAGACAAAGCAGGACTTACCGTAATATCTAAACCAATAGCTGAGACTAAAGGTAAATAGCTGGTTTTATTTATACGTGTTAATACCCTTTTTACCCCTAATGCTTTGGCTAAAAGTGAAATCAATACATTTTGATCTTCTTGTCCAGTTACTGTAATTACATAATCAGTATCTTCAATGTTTTCTTCTTTTAACAAACTTAAATCAGTGCCATCTCCTTCTAAAATAGTTGTTTTGTCTAATTTTTCTGCTAAATAAGCGCAACATTTTGGATCCTTTTCAATAATTTTCGTTTTAATACCTCTTTTTTCCAATTCATAAGCCAAATTTTCCCCTACATTACCTCCTCCTACAATAAGGACATTGGTTACAGGTTTTATCTCCTTTCCAAATAACTCTAATATCTTAGTGGATTCTTCACCTTTACTTATTACATAAACCAAATCACCTAATTTTATCTCATCCTCACCTCTAGGGATAATTAGACGTCCATTGCGAATAATAGCAACAATAAGAAAGTTATAAGATAATTCCTTTCCTAAATTTTTTAATTTTATCCCAATAGGGCTGAATGCATCTGCCTTAATCCCAATAATCCTTACCAATCCACCTATAAAATCAACCACATCCGATGCTCCTGGAAATTCTATCAATTTTAAAATCGTTTTTACAATTTCTAATTCAGGATTTAAAACCAGATCTATATTTAAAAAATGACGGCTAAAAAATTTTTCGTATTTAACAAACTCTTGGTTTCTTATCCTTGCCACTTTAATAACAGATGGAGAAAAAAAGTTTGAAAGAAGACAAGCTACTATATTAGTTTCATCACTATCTGTAACAGCAATCAACATATCTGCTGATTTAATTCCAGCAATTTCTAAAACACTAGGATCACTTCCTGAACCTTGAATAGTAGCTACATCTAAATATTCAGAAATATACTTAATTTTCTCTGGATTTCTTTCGACAATTACAATATCATTTTGTCCACTTAATTTGTTGGCAATATGATAACCTACTTCTCCGGCACCTATAACAATAATATTCATTTAAAAAATTGATAATTTAAGGTATTTAATCTTCGCGGTTACCAAGTAAGCCTGCCCTGATTAAAAAGTAAAGTAGTTGTAAGATGGAAGCCAGTGCAGCAGCAATATAGGTCATTGCTGCTGCAGTTAATACTTGTCTTGCACCTCCAATTTCCTCTTCTCTTAATAATGCTGTTTCTCTGATAGCTACAAGAGCACGACGGCTAGCATCAAATTCAACAGGTAAAGTAACTAATTGGAAAAGTACTGCTCCAGAAAAGAATAAAATACCAAGTTTAATTAAGGACATAGCATGCATGATAAAGCCAATAAAAAGGAGAGGCCAAGCAAGATTAGATCCAATCATTGTTATTGGAACAAGAGCAGTACGTAATTTTAAAGGAGCATATCCAAGTGCATGTTGTAGAGCATGTCCAGCTTCATGGCAAGCAATACCCACAGCGGCTATTGTACGGCTATTATAAACTTCAGGTGATAATCTAAGTGTTTTATTTTGAGGGTCATAATGGTCAGTTAAAAAGCCATGACTCATTTCAATTTGAACATCATATATACCTTGTCTTTCCAACATATAAGCAGCTGCTTCTGCTCCAGTGATTCCTCGGGTATTTGGTATGTGGCTATATTTTGCATAGGCACTTTTCACCCAAATTTGTGCAATTAATGATAAAATAAAAGCTGGTGCTAAAAGCAAAAAATATAAAGGATCAAAAAATAACATTTTCTCACCCCTATTATAAATATTTTTTAAATTTTTAACCAAGGTTAAGCTTAAAGTCAAGGGAAGGGTAGTGTCCCAAAATCCGCGATTGATTTTTGTTAAAAAAGACATTTGGGAAAAAAGATGAATCCCTTTGGCATTTGTCTCTCACAGTGTTTTATAAACTCCAAGTTTACTTTAGATCTTGTGAGTGTGTTTTCGCCTTTTAGGTGAAAGGCATTTTTTCAAAATCGCTTTATTATAGCACACTTACGGGGTTTCTTGTAGGACAAACAAGGATTTGAGGGAAAAAATTTTTCTTGACAAAGACAAAAAATAAATTTAGAATAATTTTTTAAAAAAAGAAATTAAAAAGGAGAGAAACATGCAGGCAAAAATTACAGTGATAAGTATAAGTATTTTTATAGTATTATTCCTTTTAAATTCGGCCATAGCCGGAGAAGTCTGTATTTCTTGTCATAAAACAGTTACTCCAGGATTGGTAAAGGATTGGCAGACAAGTAAGCATCGTGAAATGGATGTCACTTGCTCTATTTGTCATGGGGAAAAACACAATAGTCGCAAAAATGTAAATTTGGCTCAATTACCTGATGAACATGTTTGTGCTCAATGCCATGAGACCCAATTCAATCAATTTATTAAAGGAAAACATAATCGGGGTTGGACTGCCTTGAATGCCATGCCTGTTACCCATTTGGAGCCTGATGAATTGATGGAAGGAGGAAGAGGTTGTGGAGGCTGTCATAATATGGGTATTAAAAGTGAAGAGCAGAAGAAGGAATTACATGCAAAAGGTTATCGTTATCAAAACAATTCTTGTGATGAGTGTCATACGAGACATAGTTTTTCTAAAAAAGAGGCATTAGATCCCCATGCCTGTCAGCAATGCCACATGGGTTATGACCATCCCCAATGGGAGATGTGGAGCAGTAGTAAGCATGGTGCTCGCTGGTTTGCCAAAGAGGCAGGAGGACTTTCAAAAGATGCACCTGCTCCCAAGTGTCAAGATTGTCATTTACCTAATGGCACTCATACCAATAGGACTGCCTGGGGATTTTTAGGAGTGAG
>JAJSZS010000017.1 GCA_030262725.1 Candidatus Desulfofervidus auxilii
AGGCTATTTGGTGAAAACAAATTGATTTAAAGGAAAGATATAAAGTGATAGCAACAAACCTTGATTTTGAGCCAGAGGAAATCGGATTTTCGATGGAGAGGATTTTGGGTTAAATAATAAAAATTGGTTCACCAAGAATAGCAAAACGTACCCATTCAAAGGCAAATTTAAGCAATTCCTCATCATCTTCTTTTATTTTTTGTACTCTTTCTGAGGGTACCTTTAACCGTTTTAAGGTTTGACCAGTAAAAAGAAAAGTACGAAATTTATCAGTATTATAACAAGCCATATAAAACATCTGCCATGCTTCCCCTTTAAGCATAGATATTCTTTCCCATCCTTTACTTTCAGTAACTGCTCGATATGCTTTTTCCATAGCAAGATAGGGATTTAACCCTTGATCCTCTTTCCATTCTTCTATTGTCCATTCCTTTGGTTCATCAAATCCTTGGCAAAATTCAAATTTAATTAATCTATACTTTCCCTCATTAGGAGTTTGTTCGATGGGATAAGCACGGCATGGCCAAGGTCTGTCTGAATAGATTATACATCCCTCAGGGGTAACAAAAGGGCAACTTTTTTCCTCATTATCTCGCATTTTAAGAAGTACTAATGGAAGACCCTTTTGTCCTTTCCTAGGTAAAGTATATTTTAATAAAAATTCTTCAGAAGATATACCAAGAGCCTTTTTCATACGCATAACATCATAAGGCATCAACCATATATTTACATTTTTGCAACACTTAGTATAGCAAGAAAGCCCTTTATGACAAGCAAAACGAAATTTACTATTTGTAGTCAGAAGTGTTTCCATTTTTTCCATTTTTATGCAAGTAATTTTTGAATCTTCTGTGCTATTACACCGACAGAAAATGGTTTTTCTACTAGTTCTTCTGCTCCAATTTCTTCAAGGGATAAACCGCCATGATTATATCCAGTCATTAAAATAATCTTAACATCAGGTTTTTTTACTTTAATTTTTTTCGCCAATTTAATACCAGAAGCTTTAGGCATTACAATATCTAAAACCACTAAATTAATTTCTTTTTCATGTTCTACAAAAACTAACCAACCTTCTTCTCCATCTTGAGCTTGAAATACTTTATAACCCAATTCTTCAAGAAATTCTTTAAAAACTTTTACTAACTCTTCCTCATCTTCTACAATCAAAATACCTTTTTCTTGCGCCTTTTCAAATGTTTCTAATGTTTCGGCACTTTTAGTTTTGATTAATGGAAAGTATATTTTAAATTCAGCTCCTTTACCTACATCACTTTCCACTACAATATAACCATTAACTTGTTTAACAATACCATAAACAGTAGCTAAACCCATCCCTGTTCCTTTATCTGGACCTTTGGTAGTAAAAAAAGGATCAAAAATACGGTGTTGTATCTCTTTAGGAATACCCTCACCTGTATCTTTAACACTAAGACATATATATTCACCTGACTTCATAAAAGGATATCGTTTTATTTCTTCTTCCCCAACCATTTCTTCTGTAAGTCTAATGTATATATCTCCTCCTTCAGGCATAGCATCACAGGCATTAGTAGCTAGATTTAAAATTACCTGTTGAATTTGAGTTGGATCAGCTTCAATTTTAGAATTTGAATGAATATCTAAATGAATATTAATATTTTCAGGAATAGTTCTTTTTAATAATTTTACTGTTTCTTTTACTAGAGGAGCTAATACAAATTTTTGTTTTTCAACTATAGATTGTCGAGCAAATGTTAAGAGTTGTTCAATAAGTTGATGAGTCTGATTACAAGCATCAATCAAACCAGAAAAGTATTTATAATGAGGGCTTTTTTCATCAATTTGCATAGCAATAAGCTGAGCATAACCCATAATAATCATAAGTAAATTATTAAATTCATGAGCAATACCTGAAACCATAGTACCAATAGTTTCATAGCGTTGTGAAAGAAATTGGCTTGTTTCTTTTAATTTTTTTTCTAAAGCGAGTTTTTGCAATAATTCAGGGAGCCAATCAATATTACTTATGTCTAAGAAATTTATTTGAGAAAGTTTTTTATCTAAAATTTCATGAGAAATTTTTTTATTTTGTTCAAAATTGATAATAATATCCAGACTTTCATCCTCTAAAAAAGGTCTATAATCCTCTTTTATAGAAATACCTAATTCTTGAGCAAGAGGTATAGCTGGAGCATTTAAATCTTTTTCTACCAAAGCTGTGATTTTTAAAAAAGAATTGCGAAATTCTTTAATAAATTTTAATAACGATAAACATTTTTCATTACCACCGATAATTACGCTTTTTAAAATCACCTTAATTTCCTTCCTTTAAAAGATTTTTAGAATTAAAAAAGGACATTGCTTTCTCTAATCCTTCTGTTATTATTTTTGTTAATGCAATACAAACTTGCTTAAAAATAATTTTTAACTCTTCTTTTTCTTTCGAAGAAAATTCACCCAATACATAATTAATTGCATTTTTTGTTGGTGGACGTCCAATACCAATTTTTAATCTAGGTATATTTTTTGTTTTAAGATAATCTTGAATAGAACTTACACCTTTGTGTCCACCACTTCCTCCTCCCTTTACTATTTTTATCTTACCCCACGAAATATCCATATCATCGTGAATAATTAAAATTTGTGAAGGAGAGATTTTAAAATAAGACATAAGCCATAAAGCTGCTTCACCACTGAGATTCATAAAAGTAAGAGGTTTTGCCACTATTATTTCATGTGTTTTTATTTCTGTTTTTCCCCACCATGTTAAGGAATTTTCATTTTCTTCTTTTAAACCATACAATGAAATTAAACTATCAATTGCCATAAATCCCATGTTATGTCTTGTTTTAAAATAAGCATTTCCTGGATTTCCTAAGCCTAAAAGGAGCTTAATAGTTTCAATCACTCTAAACAGCAGCTTCTTCTTTTTCTTCTTCAACAGCTTCTTCTGCTTCAGGAGCTACTATTGTTACTATTGGCACCTGTGGGTCTTCTTCTATTTTTACACCTTCAGGTAAGGTAATATCTGCTACATAAATAGAATCTCCAATATCTAAATGGCTTACATCTATTTCAATATGTTCAGGTAATAAATGAGGTAATGCAGAAACACTTAATTCCCTTAAATGCTGCTCAAGTACACCACCTTTTTCTAACCCTTTAGGTTTACCTACAATAGAAATAGGTATATCCATCGTCAGTTCTTTATCCATAGCTACTTCGTAAAAATCCACATGAATTATTTGATCTGTTATTGGATGTAAATCCACATCTTTTATTAAGACTTTTTTCCTTTGAGAAGATTCTCCGTTTACGACTTCTAAATCAATAAATGAAGTTCCTTTTTGGGTTAAAATTTTTAAAAGCTGAGAAAGTTCAACAGCAATAGGAATAGGTGAAGTACTTGGACCATAAATAATGGCTGGAATAAAACCTTGACGACGAAGTTTCTTTGCTACTTCCTTACCTGTTTTTTTTCTTATTTGAGCTTTCAGTAAATTTTCCACATCTACCTCCTTTATACAAACAATGTGCTAATAGATGTTTCCTCATGAATACGTTTTATTGCCTCCCCTAAAAGTGAAGCTACAGATAATACTTCAATTTTTTCACAGTTTTTAGCTTTTTCTCTTAATGGAATAGTATTTGTTACTACAAGTCTTTTAATAGGGGATTTCATAAGACGCTCTAAAGCTGGCCCTGAAAGCACAGGATGAGTACAACAAGCATAAACTTCTTTTGCTCCCCTTTCTAAAAGCACATGAGCAGCTTCAGTAAGAGTACCAGCTGTATCTACCATGTCATCTAAAATAATAACTGTTTTTTCTTTAATATCGCCGATAACATTTACAGCTTCTGCTATATTAGGAGCATCACGTCGTTTATCAATGATAGCAAGATTTGCTCCCAATCTTTTAGCAAAAGCCCTAGCCCTTTCTACTCCACCAGCATCTGGTGAAACAATAGTTAAATTGTCTTTAAAATGCTGTTTAATATAATCTAACATTACTGGTGCTGCAAAAAGATGGTCAACAGGGATATTAAAAAAGCCTTGAATTTGGCCAACGTGTAAATCCATGGAAAGTACTCTATCAGCTCCAGCTGTAGTGATTAAATCTGCCACTAATTTAGCTGTAATGGGTACTCTAGGTTTTACTTTTCGGTCCTGACGTCCATATCCATAATAAGGAATTACAGCTGTAATACGTCTAGCTGAAGCCCTTTTTAAAGCATCAATTATAATAAGAAGTTCCATTAAATTGTGATTAACAGGTGGACAAGTAGATTGAATAACAAATACATCCTTTCCTCTTACATTTTCACCTATCTCTACTCTTGTCTCTCCATCACTAAAAGTACCAACTAATGCTTTCCCTATTGGAATACCTAAATAATCAGCAATTTCTTTAGATAACACTGGATTAGCATTTCCACTAAAAAGTACTAAATTATCCATTTTAAAACCCTATAAAACAAAAAAATGGCTGGGGTGGGAGGATTCGAACCTCCGAATGCGGGATCCAAAGTCCCGTGCCTTACCGCTTGGCGACACCCCAGTTTATAAACCTTTTACTAAAAAACTCTGCCAATTTTTTGGCAATTTCAAAGCACTTTTTACTGCCAAAGCCTCTTTTTTATTTTTAAATACAGCTATTACACTTCCCCCACTTCCACTCATTATTACATGTTTAGCTCCAGCCACTTTTAGCCGCTCTTTAGCCACTTGAACCTCTGGAAACTCTTTTTTTACTCCAGTTTCTAAATCATTTTGTAGATGTTTTATAATATCTTGTGCACATATTATTTTAGTTTGAAATTTCTCCCTTGTCAATCTTACCTGCTGATAAGCCCAGGCTGTAGAAATTTTTATAGGAGGTAAAACAATAATATACCAAAATAATAATGAAAAAGGTAAAAATTTCAATTTTTCGCCCCTTCCAGTAGCAATTGCTGTCTTTTTAAAGATAAAAAATGGCACATCACTCCCTAATTCAGCAGCCATTTTAGATAATTCATTTAAAGAAAAAGGTTCTGCTAAAAGAGTATTTAATCCTAAAAGGGTATTAGCAGCATCACTACTTCCTCCTCCTAAACCAGCAGCAATTGGAATGTTTTTTATAAGATGAATATTAGCTCCTAAAGGTTTTTTAAAAAAAGAAAAAAATAATTTTGCTGCTTTGTAAATTAAATTATTTTTTTCCAAAAACAAATCATTATTATTTATAATCGTAAGGGTAATTTTTTTGTCTGATGTTAGCTTTATAAAAATAATATCAAACAAACTTACTGGTTGCATAAGAGTAAAAATCTCATGAAATCCATTTAAACGTCTATTTAAAACTTTTAAGATTAAATTAACTTTTGCTGGAGCAAAGAAATAATCAGATTTCACTATCTTGAAGGCACCTGCACAGGAATAAAAATTGTCATATCTTGACGTCTTACAAGAAAAAGTAATATTTTGCCAGGTTTTGCTTGTTGGATAATCTTGTAATAATCTTCAAGATTCTTTATTGATTTACGATTAATTTCAAGGACAATATCACCTCTTCTCAAACCTGCCTCATCTGCAATGCTTCCTCTTTTTACCCATGTAATAATTACTCCCTCTTTTGTTTCTGCTACTTCTATACCTAAATAGCGGGATGTCATCTGTGGCTTTTTTGAAATACTTACTTCTTCTTTAAGCTCGCCAATAATCACTTTTAATGTTTTTATTTTACCATTTCGCCAAACTTTTATCTCTACTTTTTTACCTACAGGGGTCATAGCTACAAGACGGGGGAGTTGGTTCATTTCTTTAATAGAATGTCCATCATATTCAATTATAACATCACCTCTTTTTATACCTGCTTTATCAGCTGGACTACCAGGAGTAACATCTCCTACTAAAGCTCCTTTTGGTTCTTTTAAACCTAAAGCTTGAGCTAATTTAGGTGTTACCTCTTGCACTACTACACCAAGCCAACCCCGAATTACTCGATGATGTTTTTTTAATTGAGCAACAATAACTTTTGCCATATTAATAGGAATAGCAAAACCAATACCTTGTGCCTGAGCTACAATTGCTGTATTAATGCCTACTACTTCCCCTTTTAAATTAAGCAATGGACCACCACTATTACCTGGATTAATAGCTGCATCAGTCTGAAGAAAATTGTCATAAGGTCCAGCTCCTATAATCCTTTCTTTAGCACTTATAATGCCCACAGTGACAGTATGACCTAAACCAAAAGGATTACCAATAGCAATTACCCAATCACCTACTTGTAAAGTATCTGAATCACCAAGAGGTAAAGTAGGCAGATTTTTTGCATTGATTTTTAATAAAGCAATATCTGTTTTAGGATCTCTTCCAACTATTTCTGCTCTATATTCTTTTTGATTTAAAAGTTTAACCAAAATTTCAGTAGCTTTTTCCACCACATGATTATTTGTTAAAATATAACCTGATTCATCAAGAATAAAACCAGAACCTAAACTCCTTTGTTTAAGTTCCGGTTGAGGAATTTCACCAAAAAATTTTTCAAAAAATTCTCTAAATGGGTCTTCTTCACCAAATGGCCCAAAAAAATATTTAAAAACAGGACCTGGTCTTACTACTTTAACTGTACTAATATTAACTACGCTTTTACTTGCCTTTTTGACAATAGGAGAAAAGGTAGGAAGAAAATTTATTTTTTCTTTAACAGGATTTGCTGGAGAGTGATTTACAAATTGCATACCAGTGAGCCAAACAACACCAATAATAAAAGAACAAATACTTACCAATATTAATGACCACCAAGGAAATTTATATTTCATTTTTTCCTCCTATTTTTTGACCTGTTTTACATATTTGATCCGTAAGTCAAAAAGAATGTTGTTTAATAATCCTTCTTCTTCAGCATCTAGGTTGCCTTTTGTTTTTTCCTTAAGCATTTCTAAAATATCTATTGTTTGTTTAGCTAAAATTAGATTTTTTTTATATTCACCTGTAGAAGGATCAGGTATTTCTCCTAAATGCATAAGTGCCGATGAACTGAGAGAAACAATAAAAGTAGAAAAATTTACTGGGGGTAAAGATTCTTCTTTTTTTTCTACTGTTTCTTTTTTCTCTTCTTTAAAAATGCGTCTTTTATCTATTACTTTAAAGCCTTTCTCCTCTTCCATTTTTTCCCTCCACTTTCTATAATTCCAGGGCTACAGCTGACATTACATGAGGTAATGTTTTTATTTCTTCTAATACTGGCTTAGGTACAGGTATATTAGTAGAAAGCAAAATCAAAGTTTGTCCAGTAACTTCATCCTGTCCTACATGCATTCTGCCAATATTAATCTGATGTCGTCCCAAAACAGTACCAATATTACCAATAACGCCAGGTCTATCTACATTTTGAATCAAAAGCATATGACCTTCTGGTACAGCTTCTAGAGCAAAGCCATCTAAACGTACAATACGTGGCTTATTTTTACCAAAAATAGTACCTGTAATAGATTTTTTCTCGCCAGTTTCTGTATGTACTGTCAAAACAATAACATTAGTAAAATCTGTAGGAATTTCTCGTTTTGATTCTTTAACTTGAATTCCTCTTTCTGTTGCTAACAAAAGTGCATTAACAAAGTTTACTTGTTCTCCTAAGATAGGAGTAAGCAAACCTTTTAATGCAGCAATTTTAATAGGTTGAGTATCCGCTTTTGTAACTTCTCCTATATATTCTATTTCTACTTCCTTTATTGGGTCTTTTACTACTTGAGTATGAAACATTCCCATCTTTTCAGCTAATGTGAGATACGGACCTAAGGTAGCTAACAATTCTTGACTAATAGAAGGAACATTAACAGCATTACGCACAATTCCATGAATAAGATAATCAATTACTTGTTCAGCAATAGCAATAGCTACATTTGTCTGAGCCTCTTCAGTAGAGGCACCTAAATGAGGTGTACAGATTACATTATCTAATTGTAAAAGTGGATTATCTTTAGGAGGCTCTTCTTCAAAAACATCTAATGCTGCTCCAGCTACCTTTCCACGAATTAAAGCATCATATAAATCTGATTCTTTAACAATACCACCCCTTGCACAATTTATAATCATAACACCGTCTTTCATTTGAGCAAATGCCTTTTTATCTACTAAATACTTTGTTTCAGGAGTAAGAGGAGTATGAATAGTGATAAAATCTGCTCTTTGATAAAGTTCTTCTAATGGGACTAGTTCCACGCCTAATTTTTCTGCCATCTCTGGACGAACAAAAGGATCATAAGCAATAACTTCCATCTTTAATCCTTTTGCTCTATCTGCTACAATACTACCAATACGACCTAAACCAATAATGCCTAAAGTCTTTCGATAAAGTTCGCGTCCTTGAAATCTTTTCTTTTCCCATTTTCCTGCTTTAAGAGAGGCTGTTGCTTGAGGAATATTTCTTGCAAGAGCCATAAGGAGAGCAATAGTATGCTCTGCAGTAGTGACAACATTACCCTCAGGTGCATTCATTACAACAATACCTTTCTTAGTAGCTGTTTTTATATCCACATTGTCTAAACCAATACCTGCACGTCCAATAACCTTTAAATTTTTAGCGGCATCAATAAGCTCAGCTGTAACTTTTGTAGCACTGCGAATAATTAGAGCATGAGCTTCCTTAACTCTTTCTTTCAATTCTTCAGGAGAAAGAGAAGTGGCTAATTCTACTTCAAACTCAGGCACTCTTTCAAACAATTCAATACCTTTAGGAGAAATATTATCACTAATAAGGATCCTATACTTCATCTTTTATCTCCTTATGAAGTAAGGAAAATTTTTTGCATAGTTTTTACGCCTATACCTGGCGTTAAAGAATATCCTAACTCAATTAATACTCGTTCTAAAGCAGCAATTACCATTATTAAATCTTGTTCATCTACATAGCCCATATGAGAAATACGAAAGATTTTTCCTTTAAGTTTAGCCTGACCACCAGCAATAATAATACCATATGCCCGTAAACGTTTCACTATCTCTTGAGCATCAATACCTTTTGGCGCTAAAACAGCAGTTAAAATTTCTGAAGGATTTTCTTTTGTAAAAAGCTCTAATCCCATAGCCTCTATTGCCTTTTTTACAGCTAAAGAAAAACGTTGATGTTTAGCAATAATATTTTCAAGACCTTCTTCTTTAATGCGCTTTAAATTCTCTCTTAAACCCAAAATTAATGAAACAGCAGCAGTATAAGCAGTTTGATTTTTAGCTAAACTTTTTCTTTCTTTAAGGAAGTCAAAATAATATCTAGGCAATTGTGCCTTTTTTACAAATTGCCAAGCTTTATCACTTAAACATACAAAGGCTAATCCTGGTGGTAGCATTAAAGCCTTTTGAGAACCAGCAACAACAACATCTAAATACCATTCATCTGTTCTAATTTCCATCGCTCCTAAAGCAGAAATAGCATCAACTACAAGAATAGTATCCTCTTTCTGATGAATAATTTCTCCAATTTCTTTTAATGGAAATTTTACACCAGTGGAGGTTTCATGAGCTTGAATAAATACTGCCTTTATCTCAGGGTGTTTCTCTAATGCTTCAGCAATCTGAGCAATCTTTACACATCTTCCCCATTCAATATCTATATTAATGGTTTTTACTCCATATGCTTCACAAATCTCTGCCCAACGTTCACCAAACTTCCCTGCTCTTACAACTAAGGCTGTATCTCCTGAAGAAAGAGTATTAGTTACTGCTCCTTCCATAGCACCAGTACCAGTAGAGGCAAATATTAAAACATCATTTTTTGTTTGAAACACATACTTTAAGTCTTCTTTTACTTCAGCAAGAATAGAGGCAAATTGTGGCGAACGATGGTGGAGAATGGGTACTGCCATTGCCAATAAAGTTTCTGGTGGTACTGGAGTTGGACCCGGAGTAAAAAGATAATATTTTTTCATCTTTCTTCTCCAAAAAAAGTAGAGTAAACATTTAACACCCCATAATTAGAATGTCAACGATTTATGTTGCCTTTTTGTTATTAAAATGATAAATTAAAATAATGACTGTTATTAGTTTAATTCTTATTCTTTTTTTAATTATTAATCAGGTTTTAGCAGAAGAAGCTGTTTATGTAGGAATGGAAAAATGCAAGCCATGTCATTCTGCATATGTAGAAGCATATTCTGGATTTAAACGTTCTAGAAATTTTCGTATTTTAGAAATGAGAGGAAAAGAACATGACCCTCAATGTTTGCCATGTCATACTACTGGATATGGAGAACCAGGAGGATTTATTAGTGTAGAAAAAACTCCTCATCTTAAAAATGTTCAGTGTGAAGTTTGCCATGGGCCTGCCAGCCTTCATATAAAAGCCAAAACTATGGAAGAAAAAAGAAAAACAATAAAGATTCCTAAAAATCTTTGTACTAAATGCCATACACAACACGGACACAGAGAATATTAGTTTTAAAGTGAAAAAATTATTTCAAAGTTTAAGTACTAAACTAACTTGTAGTATCGGTTTGGCTTTAGTCATTAGTTTAGTTATTTTTACTTATAGAGACTTAAAAAAATTTGAAAATGTTTTTCTAGAAGAAGCAAGAAAAAAAGCTCTAGATATTACTGATACTGTTATGAAAAGTATAGAATATCCTATGCTTGATGGTGAAATGGAAGATGTACAAGCTATTTTAGAAAGAGTTAATGCTTTAAAAGATTTACGTATAATTCATCTTTGTGATCCAGATGGCGTAATTAAATATAGTGGAACATTTAAAAGAATAGGAAAAAAAACTAAATCTGAGATTACATTAAAAGTTTTGCGTGACTATACACCAGCAAAAGGAGTAGAAACATGGTTAGGGGAAGCAAAGGTTTTTCGATATGCTGTACCTATAATGAATGAAAAAGCTTGTTATAAATGTCACGGTAGTAAAAAGAAAGTTTTAGGAGTATTGACTATTGGATTTGATTGGAATCCCGTTGAAGAGAAGCTCAGAATACATCGAAACAATCTTATTATTAATCTTTTTATTTCAACAATGCTGTTAATTGGGCTAATTACTGGATTACTTCATTATATGGTAATAATTCCTGTACAAAGGCTTACTAAAGCAGCTAAGGCTATTGCTAAAGGGAATTTAGGACAAGAAATACCAGTTACTAAGTCAAAGGATGAAGTTGGAGAATTGACTTTTGCCTTTCGTGAGATGCAAGCTAGTCTTATTAAGTTAACTACAGATTTAAAGGCTTCTAGTGAAGAATTGAAAAAGATGTATGATTTTCAAAAAAAACTTATTGAAAATTCAATTGATGGCATTGTAGCTACTGATGAAAAAAGAAATATTGTAATCTTTAATGAAAGAGCAGAAGCTATTTTTGGTTATTCTCAAGAAGAAGTTGTTGGTAAAATGAAAATAGATGAACTTTACCCTCCAGGAGTAAGCAAAAAGATTGAAAGAGTTTTATATGATGATAATTTTGGTGGAAGAGGAAGATTAGCTAATTATGAAACAGTGATTATAAATAAAAAGGGAGAACAAGTACCTGTATGGCTTTCAGCCGCTTTGATACATGGAGAAAATGGTAAAGAAATAGGTACTGTAGTGGTATTTAGAGACCTAACTGAAAGAAAAGAATTAGAAGAAAAAATCCTTCAATCAGAAAGATTGGCTACAATTGGTCGAGGTGTATCATACATAGGCCATGAAATTAAAAATCCTTTAATTATTATTGGAGGCTTTACTCAACAGGTACTTTATTCTACTAAGGATGAAAAAAATCGACAAAAACTACAAATTGTGTTAGAAGAAATTGAAAGATTAAATCAATTTCTTACAAGTATTAGTGATTTTACAAAATTTACAAAACCTCAATTAAGTATTTCTAATATTAATGATATTGTAAATGAAGTTCATAATTTAATAGAACTTGAGCTTAAAGATAAACAAATTAAATTTGTTAAATCTTTAGATCCTCATATTCCAGAAAGTTTGTTAGATATAAAACAGATTAAACAGGTATTACTTAATATCATAAAAAATAGTATTGAAGCTATGCCAGGAGGAGGAAATTTAACTGTTATTACAACTTTAAAGAACGATCATATTTTAATCAAAATCAAAGATACAGGAAAAGGTATTTCTGCCGAAAATTTGAAAAAAATATTTGATCCATTTTTTACTACTAAACCTAAAGGCAGTGGACTTGGTTTAGCTATTTCTAAAAAGATTATAGAGGCTCATAAAGGTAAAATTTTCTTTGAAAGTGAATTGGGAAAAGGAACAACTTGCGTAATAAGTATACCAATTGAACGTTAGGAGGAAAGTATGGCCAGAAGAATTTTAATTTTTGATACTACTTTACGCGATGGAGAACAAGTGCCAGGTGCAAAACTTAATATTGATCAAAAATTGATTGTAGCTAAGCAATTAGAAAAATTAGGTGTAGATATTATTGAAGCTGGTTTCCCTGCCTCTTCTCCAGGTGATGCTAGAGCTGTTAATTTAGTAGCTCAAAAAGTAAGAAAACCTATTATTGCTGGACTTGCTCGAGCATTAAAAAGAGATATAGATATTCTTTGGGAAGCAATAAAAGACGCAGAAAGACCAAGAATTCACGTATTTTTAGCTGCTTCAGACATTCATATTGAAAAAAAACTACGTTTGGATAGACAAAGAGCTCTAGAAATGGCAGTAGAAGCAGTTAAGTATGCTAAAAAATATTGTTCAGATGTAGAGTTTTCACCAGAAGATGCTACCAGAGCAGATTTTGATTATCTTTGTCAGGTAGTAGAAGAAACTATTAAAGCAGGAGCTACAGTTATAAATATTCCGGATACTGTAGGTTATGCTATTCCTGAAGAATTTGGTGAACTTATCCGACGTTTAAGGGAAAAAGTGCCAGTTACAGATAAAATTATTCTCAGTGTACATTGTCATAATGATCTTGGATTAGCCACTGCTAATAGCATTATAGCTATTCGTAATGGAGCTACACAAGTAGAATGCACTATTAATGGTATTGGTGAAAGGGCAGGAAATGCTGCTTTGGAAGAAATAGTTATGATTTTAAAAACAAGACCTTATTATTTTGAGGTAGAAACAAATATTGTTACTCAAGAAATTATTCCTACAAGTCGTTTAGTTAGTCGTATGATGAACTTACCTGTCCAGCCTAATAAAGCTATTGTTGGAAGTAATGCATTTGCTCATTCTTCAGGTATTCATCAAGATGGTATTCTTAAGGATCGCCGCACTTATGAAATCATAAGACCAGAAGATGTGGGAGCTCAAGCCCATCTGCTTGTACTTACAGCACGCTCTGGCAGAAGGGCATTAAAACAAAAATTAACAGAACTGGGCTATGAACTTTCTGATGAAATATTTGAACGGACTTATAATCGTTTTTTGGCAGTGGCTGATAGAAAAAAAGAGATAACAGCCGAAGATTTAAAATCCATTGTGGAAGTAGAGCTTTCTAAAGTACCTGAAACTTATAGTTTAGTTAAAATGGTAGTTACAACCCAAGCAATGAGTGGCAATGACTTGCCATTAGCTATTCTTACTTTATCTAAAGGAGAAGAAAATCTTACTCAAGCAGCTGTAGGTAATGGCCCTGTAGATGCAGTTTTTAAATGTATTAATCAGATTACAGGTCTTCCTATAAATCTTCTTGATTATACTGTAGAAGCTGTAACTTCTGGAGCTGAAGCTTTAGGAGAAGCTACAGTCAAAATAGAAATAAATGGCCAAATTATAAGTGGAAGGGGTACTAGTCCAGATGTAATAGAAGCCAGTGCTAGAGCATATTTAAATGCAGTTAATCGCTATTTCGCCCTTTATAAATAATTAATGCCTGTAACTTTTTGTATTAGTTGCCAAACCTTTTGCTGGGGTAAAAATTTTATTATTTCATATAAATAAGCGCAATCTTTATAAGAAAGTTTTTGCAAAATAACCTTTATAAAAAATTCTTGCTTTAAATGAGGAAAAGGTATAGTAGGAGTAGGCTCAAGTTCTTCAGAACTTATTAATTTATTATAGATAAGTACTCGAGCAGCTAAAAGATTTTCTTTTTGAGGATCAATTTTTTTCTTTCTCATGTACCAAAATGTAAGAATATCACCTGGAACAAGAGGATATGGTAAAGGTTTACCTAATATTTTTTTAGCTAAAGAGCAAGCAATAGGAGCTAAAAGAAAAGATGCTTTTATTTCCCAATCTTTTAAATTTACATTTTGCAAAAAACGGGAAAGAAAGATATGAATATAGCCTGCTTCAATAAATATTTTTCCTTTTTTATCTTTAAGATAATGAGCAATGGCTTCTGCCCGTAACCTATCTCTTAAAGCGATTCTTTTAGCATCAGCATAGGCAAATTCTTTAACAGCCTTAACTGCTTTTTCAAAATCCTCCATGACAGCTTGATAATAATCAAGGAGACGCCCTGTTGCTTCATGTTCAGCTTCATATATATCTAAAAATTCAGGTAATTGTTTAATTTCCTCTGGACTTTTTCCATTTTCTATAAGCTGATACATCTTTACAAGTTTTTCCATGTACGGATCTATTTGGATTATAACTTTTCCATTTTTATAAGCTTCTTGTAAAAGTTTACATTGAGCTTTAAGAAACTTAGGAAACGTAGTCTCAATATTTTCTATATATTCTTTAAGTGATATCTTCCCAGAAAGCATTAAATTAAAAAGTGGATTTGGAAAATCTTCTAAAATGATAAAATCTGCTTGTTCAAATGCTTTTTTATAAAAAGGAATCGCCTCTAAACGATGAGCCGAAAAACCAATATAAATTTTTTTCACAGTTTAAACTCACCTTTTGCTTTAAATATCCATAATTTGTGACTGCGAGGAAATTCTCGTCTTATCAATTTTTTAAGAATTTTCCTCAGTTCTTCTTTTTTTACTTGAAAATTTTCTTTCCAAAATCCATTTTCTACAATTTGGAAGTACAATCCTTTTTTAAAAATTTTAATCGTACGATTTCTTTTATAGCTTTTAATCTCTAATAAAAAATTTTTATCAAGTGCTTTTATAACCCAATTTAAAGCGTTATCTTTATCAATCAAACTCATTCAAAATTAAATTGTTTTTAGTAAATATTCTGTATATCTCTGAACAATAGGATAGCGTCGGCCATAACCAAAAGCCTTTGTAGTAATTTTTATCCCTGGAGGTGCTTGATGGCGTTTATACTCATTTCTGTCTACTCGACGCACAATCTCTTTTACAGTCTCTGGAGGAAAACCCATACTAACAATTTCATCTAAACTTCGATGATTTTCAACATATTCTTTTAAAATCGGGTCTAAAAGTGCATAAGGAGGTAAATCATCTTCATCTCTTTGACCAGCTCTAAGTTCAGCTGAAGGTGCCTTAGTAAGCACTCTTTGAGGAATAATTTCTTTTTCTCTATTGACATAATGCGCTAAACGATAAACCAAAGTTTTTGGCACATCAGAAATTACTGCCAAGCCACCAGTTAAATCACCATAAAGAGTACAATAACCTACAGCCATTTCTGATTTATTACCTGAAGAAAGCACTAAATAGCCAAATTTATTGCTTAGAGCCATAAGAATATTGCCTCTGATACGTGCCTGAATATTTTCTTCAGCTACATTCCAAGGCAAATTACCAAAAAATGGTTTTAATGTTTCCAAATAAGCTTCAAATATTTGAGTAATAGGAATAACTTTGAAAGAAATATTTAAATTTTTAGCTAAAGCTTCCGCATCTTCTAAACTTTCTTTTGAAGTATAAGGAGAAGGCATAGCCACACCTAAAACATTTTCTTTTCCAAATGCTTTAGTAGCAATATAGGCTACAAGTGAGGAATCTACACCCCCACTAAGCCCTACCACTGCCTTTTTAAAACCA
Source organism: Candidatus Desulfofervidus auxilii (assembly GCA_030262725.1). NCBI lineage: Bacteria > Pseudomonadati > Thermodesulfobacteriota > Candidatus Desulfofervidia > Candidatus Desulfofervidales > Candidatus Desulfofervidaceae > Candidatus Desulfofervidus > Candidatus Desulfofervidus auxilii. The sequence continues at coordinate 15,834 of JAJSZS010000017.1, forward strand.
GTCTTATATGCATAATCCCTTGTGCCTAAAATAAGTGCCTTTAAAACTTCTGCTTCCTCTTCTTCAAATAAAACGCTCTTTTCTCCACCTGCCTTCTTTAACTCTGTAACAACCAAGTCTTCATCAAAATCCTTTGCGCGAACAAGTACTGTTTTATCTGGCAATACAATCTGACTATTGCCATCAAAGACTAAATCATCATTCCCACCTACTTGATTAACATAAATTATAGGAAAATTGTATTTTTGAGCTAAATGTTTAAACATATTTAAACGAAATGCAGGTTTACCTATAAAATAAGCAGATGCTGAGATATTTATTAAAACTTCTATATTTTCATTAGCTAATTGAGCTACTGGGTCAATAGCATATTCTCTGCGAGAAAAGAAATCTTTATCATTCCAAATATCTTCACAAATTGTTATTCCAAAACGTACACCTTGCCATTCTATCCAATTTGCCTTTTTTCCAGGTGCAAAATATCTAGTTTCATCAAAAACATCATAACTAGGCAAAAGGATTTTACGGGTCTTAAACATAATTTTTTTATCTTTAAAAAGTAATGCCACATTACATAAAGGTTTGGCTTGTTCTGTATGACGTTCTACAGCACCACAGATGACAGCAATTCCTTGTGTACGTTGAATTAAGTTTTCTAAAACAGTTAAACTATTATTAATAAAATCTTCTCTTTCCAGCAAATCTTTGGGTGGATAACCAATTAAAGTAAGCTCAGGAAAGATAATTAAATCGCACGCCTGTTTTTTTGCTTCATCTATAAAGCGAGATACCTTTTCCAGATTATAATCAAATGCACCAATAATGGGATTTGTTTGTGCTAGGGCAATTTTCATTTACCAAATCATCCTCACCTTTACGCCTTTCTCATGCAAATACTCTTTAATCTCTTTTATTGTATAAAGACCATAATGTACCATAGAGGCAATTAAAGCAGCATCTGCTTTTGCCTTGGTAAGCACTTCGTAAAGATGTTCAGGTATACCTGCGCCACCAGAGGCAATTACTGGAATAGATACATTTTCAGCAATAAGTTTTGTTAAATTAATCTCATATCCTTCCTGTGTACCATCGGCATCAATAGAGTTTAAACAAATTTCACCTGCTCCTAAGGACTCTGCCTCTTTAGCCCACCAAAGGGCATCTATACCTGTAGGGGTACGACCACCATGAATAACAATTTCATATCCAGATGGAATTTTCTCGCTAGGCATTACTCTCTTTGCATCCATACTTAAAACAATACATTGACTACCAAATGCCTTTGCACCTTCCTCAATAATCTTTGGATTAAGCACAGCTGCTGTATTTATGCTTACTTTTTCTGCCCCTGCTAAAAGCACACGCCGCATATCATCTAAAGTACGAATACCTCCACCAACTGAAAATGGAATAAATATCTCTTTTGCTACTCTTTCCACTACTTCAATCATAATATCTCTATATTCAGCTGAAGCAGTAATGTCATAAAATACAATTTCATCAGCACCTTCTTCATAATATATTTTAGCCATTTCTACAGGATCACCAACATCAACATTATTTCTAAATCTAATACCTTTAGTAGTTCTGCCGTCTTTTACATCTAAACAGACAACAATACGTTTGCTTAACATTATCTAGGCCTCCATTGACAGAAATTGTCTAAAAGTTTTAACCCTGGACGCCCACTTTTTTCTGGATGAAATTGTACAGCTACTAACCCTCTATAGGCTATAGCTGAATAAAATCTAATTCCATAATCAGTTACTCCTAAAATCAATTCTGTGTATTTAGGCATAGGATAGTAACTATGCACAAAATAAAACTCCGCTTCTGGATGGATATCAGAAAATACTGGATGAGGTTTAATAAGCTTTACTCGATTCCAACCCATGTGTGGGACTTTTAAAACCTCTCCTGTTTCTGGATTCTTAAGTTTAGAAGGAAATGCTTTTGCTTTGCCTGGAAGTATACCTAGACAACGAGTATTACCTTCTTCGCTTTCTTCAAAAATAATTTGAGCTCCTAAACAAATGCCTAAAAGCGGAGTCTTTCGAAGATAAATTTTTCTTAAAACTTCTGCCATCCCTGTTTTTTTTAAATCTTCCATAGCTGTTGCAGCTGCCCCTACACCTGGAAATATAACCCTTTCAGCTTGAAGCACTTCTTGTGGATTAGAAGTAATCTTTGCCTCATAACCCAAATAATGAAGAGCCCTTAAAACACTAGTTAAATTCCCTGCTTTATAATCAATAATCGCAATCATTATCTTCCCCAGATGAGAAGGAATATTCCCAGAGTATAACTTAATAAACCACAAAGTTTATAGCCATTCTCACCCATATTTACCCATTTATTAACAAGATTTTGAGCCAATCGAGGTTTTAATAAATAAAAAATCCCTTTAAAACAAGTTAGGATTCCTAAAATAAAAACATACCAAAAAACTTTCGCTTTAAATGAGGCAGCAATAAGAAATATACCAATAATAAATATTATGATCCCTAAAAATTGGAAATTTTTAGTTAAAAATTTTTGAAAAAGAGCTTTAACAGTTTGTGGCTTTAAAATACTAATTAGACCAAAAATCACACAAAGCAATCCAATAACCCATATTATTACTTTCATTTATCTTCTCCCCACCATTTTTTTAAGCGAGCTTTTATCAAACGTTCATATCCCCTGTTAGTAGGATAATAATAACGTTTTTTTTGAAGTAAAGGTGGCAAATATTTTTGTTTTACATGACCTTCTGGATAATCATGAGGATATTTGTATGTAATACCATAACCTAGTTTTTGCATAAGAGGAGTTGGGGCATTACGTAAATGGAGTGGAACAGATAGACTACCATAATCTTTAACATCTTTTTGAGCAAGTTCATGAGCAGTTAAGACAGCATTACTTTTAGGAGCAGTAGCAAGATAAATAACCGCCTGCACAATATTTAAAACACCTTCAGGCATACCTACTGCTTGAAATGCATTTAGAGCAGAAACAGCTACTTGAATAGCTTGAGGATCAGCATTACCTATATCCTCTGAAGCAAAAATGAGCATACGTCTTAAAATATATAAAGGGTCTTCTCCAGCCTCAAGCATCCTTTCCAACCAATATACAGCCGCATCAGGATCACTACCTCGCATACTTTTGATAAATGCAGAAATGAGGTGATAATGCTCATCTCCACTGCGATCATAACGTAGAGTTATATTCCCTAATACAGTTTTTAATGTTTCTAAAGAAATTACTTTTATCCCTTTTTCAATTTGAGCAAAATCTATAGACAATTCCAATGCTCTTAAAGCCACTCTAGCATCTCCTTGTGAAGCATTAATAAGCAAATTTAAAACATCTTTTTCTAAATGTATTGGAAAACAAAATCCTGTTTTTAATGCTCTTTCTAAAATTATTGTTAGTTCTTTAGGAGATAGTGAATAAAATGGCAATACTTTACATCGAGAAAGGAGTGGGGCTGTTAAATAAAAAGAAGGATTTTCTGTAGTAGTAGCAAGCAAAATAATAATACCTTTTTCAAGATAAGGTAAAAAAGCATCTTGTTGAGCACGATTAAACCGATGAATTTCATCAACAAAAAGTATTGTAGGTTGTTTACCTTCTTTCCACTTTCTTTCTGCCAATTGCATAATTTGTTTAATCTCTTTTATACTTGCAGTTACAGCAGAAAATGATGCTGAAGGATAACCAAAATGCAATTGAAGCAATCTAGCAAGAGTGGTTTTACCAGTACCTGGTGGTCCCCAAAAAATAAGAGAACAAAGTTTTTTTTCTTTTAACAAACCATTGATAAAATCCATAAGATGTCTCTGACCTACAAATTCTTTCAAATTTTTAGGACGTATTCTTTCAGCAAGTGGTAAATAATCTTCTTTCTGTATTTGTTTAAATTCTAACTTCCCCAGCATAATTTTTGATTTAATGTTTGAAAATATTTAGGATTTTCTATTAAATATACAGGACTTGAAGACTTTTTAATCTCTACTTTGTCCCCCACTTTAAGAGGTTTAAAAACTTGACCATCAAATACTACTCTAATACCTTCACCACCTTTTTCCAATTTTACACTTATTGTATCTTCAGGAGAAAGTACTAAAGAACGTTGTACAAGATGAAAAGGACAAACAGAAGTTAATACTAATACATCTAAAGTAGGGTAGATAATAGGACCACCAGCAGAAAGTGAATAGGCTGTAGAACCAGTAGGAGTAGCAACAATAAGACCATCTGCTCGAAAGGAAATTACTCTTTGCCCTTTTACTTCTACTGAAAGAGTAATTAAACGAGTAAATGCCCCTCTTTCTATTGCCACTTCATTTAAAGCCATAAAAGGGCCTTCTACTTTACCTTCTTTCGAAATAACAATACCTTCTAATGTCATCCTTTTTTCCACAAGCCGTTTTCCTGCAAGAACTTCTTTTACAATTGCTTGCCCTTCTTCCTTACTACCTGCAGTAAGAAAACCTAATTCTCCCCAATTTATTCCTAAAATAGGTATCTTCCTTGGCCATATCAATCTAGCAGCATGAAGTAAAGAACCATCTCCACCCAAAACAATAACTAGATCAAGATTGTCAGGAAATGGTGGGTAAAAAACCTTATATCCTTCTTTTTCTAGCCAGATTTTCCATTCTGCTGCTTTTTTTTCAGTTTCACTATCTTTTTGATAATAGATGCCTAATTTTTTCATTTCAAAATTTTATGATATACGCAGTTTTTTAAAAAAGTCAACAAATTATCCTTGAAATGCTTTTAAAGGTGGTAAAGAAGCAGCTAAATAGGCAGGATAAACTCCAGCTATTATACCAAGTCCTAAACTAATAATTATAGATAAAATAATTTGAATAAAACTTAAAACTAATGGAATATTAGCAATAAAACTTACAGTCCAGGCAATCATCAAACCTAAAATTATTCCTCCTATCCCTCCACTAAAAGAAATAAATATAGCTTCTCCTAAAAATTGTAATAGAATATCTATTTTTTTTGCTCCTACTGCCCGACGAATACCTATTTCATAATATCTTTCTGCAACAGAAAGAAGCATTAAGGCAAAAATACCTATACCACCAATAATAAAGGAAATAATTGCAGCCATTTTGCTTAAAAGGGAAACAAGAGCAAGTCCTTTTTCTTTTGTTTCAGTTAAATCTTTTAATGCATAAATAGTAAAATCATCTGCTTCTAAAGGGCCTATTTTATGTCTTTGACGTAAAAGATTTTTTATATCTTCTTTTATTCTTAGCATATCTTTTTCATTAACAGTTTCTATTAAAATAGCAGAAAGATAATCTACATTTAAGAATCGAGTCATAACAGTCTTAAGAGGAAGATAAATTACATTATCTAAATCTTCGCCTGCTAAATCAGCACCCTTTGGTGCCAATACTCCAATAATCTCACAGGGTACACGTCTGATTAAAAGAGTCTTTCCAAAAACCCCCTTTTCATTAAAAAGTGTTTTCCAAACTTTATAGCCTAAGACTACTTTTCTTAAACCTAATTTTTCTTCCTCTTTATTAAAAAAACGCCCTTCTTCAAGCATCAAATTTCTTAAATCTTTAATCTCATTTGTAGCACCAATAAGCTTTGTCCACATTATTGTCCCTTTATATCTTAAAGGAAACATTGCTTCAACCAAAGGCACAACTCTTTTAACACCATTTATTGTCATTTTAATTGCTTTTGCATCATTAAGTTTTAAAGTTTGAGCAGTGCTAAATTGGCGTATACCTCGTCCTGTGATTCTTACTTCACCAGCTCGAACAACAACAAGATTTGGTCCAAATTTTTCCAATGTATTTTTTATTTGTTTTTTCATAGCTATTGAAATATGACTTACTGTTACTAATGCCAAAATACCAAAAAGAACACCAAGCATAGAAAGCAATGTCCGTCGTTTGTGAAGAATTAATACTTGAAAAATATTTTTTAAAAAAATTTTATTTTTCATCCTCTAATAGCCTCAATTGGCTTTAAGTGAGCAGCTTTTAAGGCTGGCTTTAAACCTGAAAACAGACCTATTATTAAACTTAATCCTAATGCAAGCAACCAAACTTTTAAAGAAAAAAACATAGGTATTTTACCAAATTTTTCTAAAATTATTCCTCCAATTAATGCAAATATCATTCCCAATCCACCACCTAGAAGTGTTGTAAAAATAATTTCTGTTAAAAAAGAAAAAGCAATATGAATCTTTTTTGCACCATATGCTCTTTTGATACCAATCTCTTTAGCCCTTTGTCTTATAGCTAAATAGGAAAGATTTGCTAAAATGAATCCTCCTACTATAAGAGCAATAAAACCAGCTGTACCTAAAAACAATATAAGACTTCCAGAAAATATTTTTAAAAATTGCCATACTTCTTCTGCTGTAAACATTCGAAAATCATCTTCTTCAATAGGGCCTAATTGATGAAGATATCTCAAAAGTTTACGAATATTTTCTGCTGTTTGTTTTAAATCACTATGTGTGCGAACCCGAATAAGATTTATATACTTATCTTCATTTAAAAAACGATCCATAACTGTAGTTAATGGCATGACTACTCTATCATCCAAATGTTTTCTTCCAGTTGCCCCTCCCCTTTCTGCAAGCACACCTATTACTTTTACTGGACGTCCATTAATAATAATAGTTTGACCTATAGGAGAATCATTTCCAAAAATTTCATTTTTTACCTTAATTCCTAATACTGCTACCATTCTTTTAAAAGCAACATCCTCTTTTGTAAAAGCACTTCCTTCTATTATTGACCATTTCCAAGAGGGAAAATAATCAGGTATTGTACCTAAGAGTACTCTGGTTTCCCATTTTTTATTTTTGTACTTAACAAGAACTGATCTTACAAACACCATAGGTATTACTTCATAAACACCAGAAATATGATGTTTAATAGCATTTACATCATCTAAAGTAAGTGTATAAGTATGCTGACGTATCTCTTTCTTTTCACCTCCTCCAATTATTAAAATAGCATCTGGCCCAAAAATACCAAATATTTTATAAGCTTTTTTATTGGCGCCTTCAGTAGCTGCGATAATTAATGCCATAGTACCAACACCAAGAGAAATACTTAAAATAGAGAAAAAAAACCTTAATCGATAAAAAGAAATTGAGGCAAAAATTTCTCGTAAAAAAAGATATAATTTAATAAAAAATTTTCCCATCTTTTATTTTTACAATTCTTTTTGCCCTTGCTGCCATTTCTGGATCATGAGTAACAAGGATAATGGTCTTTCCTTCTTTATTTAATTGTTCAAATATGTCCATTATGCTATTAGCAGTTTGATAATCAAGCTGACCTGTAGGTTCATCAGCTAATATAATTTCAGGATCATTAATAAGGGCACGTGCAATAGCTACTCGCTGTTGTTCTCCACCTGAAAGTTGAGAAGGTTTACTTGAATAGCGTCCAGAGAGTCCAACTTTATCTAATAAAATTTTTGCTCTTTGTTTGGGTTTGGGAAAACTTTTATTACTATAAAGCAAGGGCAAAAGCACATTTTCTAAAGCATTTAAATATTCTATTAAATAAAATTGTTGAAATACAAAACCAATATAAGCATTTCTTAATTGAGAAAGTTTTTCATCCTCTAATTGATTTACTAATTCCCCCATAAGATAATATTCTCCGCTAGTAGGTATATCCATAAGACCAATGATATTTAAAAGTGTACTTTTGCCAGATCCTGAAACACCCATAATAGCAAGAAACTCTCCTTTTTCTACATCTAAATTAATACCTTTAAGTACCTCTATTTTTCTTTCTCCTAATGTGTATATTTTTTTTATATTTTTCAAAGAAATAATAGGCATCACCTTTTAGGTAGGGAAAAATCAATTGCAATTTCATCACCTTCTTTTAAACCAGAAAGGACTTCTATTTCTTTTTCTCCACGTGCACCAATTTTTACTGATATAGGTATAAGTTTATTTTTCTCTACCCGATAAACTACAGGCTTTCCTTCTTCAAATTTTAGAGCTTCTTTAGGAATAAGAAGTACATTCTTTTTTACCTCTGTTATAATTTTAGCATGAACAGTCATCTCTGGACGAATAAATTTTGCATCTTCTGGAGAAACTTTAACAATGGCTAAATAATAAACAATATTTTCCTTTACTTCTGGTTCTGGATATATAGTAGAGATTTTTCCAAAAAACCATTTATCAGGATAGGCATCTACATAATAATGAACTTCTTTTCCTGGAGTAACTAAGCCAATATCTGTTTCATCTACATAAAGCCATATTTCTAATTTAGTAGGATCTATAAGGGTAATCAAATTAGGAGCTGTAAGACCTGCTACTACAGTTTCACCTTGTTGTGTTGAAACTTGAGATACATATCCAGAAATAGGAGCATAAATTCTAGTATAAGAAAGTTGGACTTCAAGGCTTTTTATCCTTTCTTTTTTTTCAGCAATTTCAGCAAGTAATGCCTGACGTTTCCTTTTATATTCTTCTTTAAGACGTTCAAGTGTTTTTAAAGCTACTTGATATTCTGCCCAAGCAATGTCTCTTTCCTTACGTGCCCTATCAACACTATCTTGAGTAGTAAAATCTTGCTTTAATAACATTTCTTCTCTAGATAAATTTAATTTGGCATATTCATAACGAGCTTTAGCTGCCTGAATACGAGCTTTTTGCTCTTCAATTCTTAAAGGATAAGTAGTATCAATCAAGCGAAGTTGTGCTTCTGTATTTTTAAGGCTTGCTTTTGCGCTATTTAAATTTGCTAAAATCTCTCTGTCATCAATTTTAGCTAATAACTCCCCTTTTTTTACATAATCTCCTACTTGATAAGGCAAATAGGTAAGAAGACCAGTAGCTCGAGTACCTACTTTTACAATTGCCCCTACTTGAGGTTTAACAATACCTGTCTCTTCTACAAAAATAGTTAAATTACCGCGAAAAACTTTGGCTGTTTTTATAATCTTTGGCTTTGTTGGCTTTTGCAAAAAGAAAATAATTATTGTTATGATGATAATTATTATGAAGCTAGAAAGAAAAAATTTTTTCATTAAATTCACTTTGGAATTTCGGCAAATACTGCTTTTTCTAAAGCACTAATAGCAATATTATAATTTAATATTTGTTCTACCCATTTAACCTTACTTTCTGCTAGATTCATTTCTGCTTGAATAAGAGAAATAATATCACCTTTCCCTACCTTGTATTCACCATAAGCCTGATTGTAATTTACTTCTGCTTCCTTTACTAATTCAGCAGCTATATTCATATTAGCAAATGCTAATTCTAAATCTTTATAAGCTTGATAAATTTCTAAAGAAATTTCTCGTTTAATCTCATCAAGCTTTGCCTGTTCTGCTTTTAGTGTCCGTCTTTGCGCACTCACTTTGTAATATCTACCTAAACCATCAAACAAATCATAAGAAAGACTTACGAGAAATACAGCTTCTTTTTCTCCTAATGCTGGTTCATTATCAAATCGATAAAAACTTAATTTTGTGTCAAGTTTTGGGAAATAAGCACTACGATATCCTTTTATAGCTACCTCTGCTTTTTTAACTTCAAGAAGCTGTTTTTTTATTTCTGGACGATACTTAAAAGCCATTTCTTTTAAAACAGAAAAATTAACATTTATCCATTTATGATTTAGCTTCCCTTCTAAAGTTATAGATTTATTTAAAGGCCAGCCTATTAAACTATTTAAATCACCTTCTACTTTCTCAAGATCTTTTTTAGCAGTTAATGTCTCCATACGGGCATTTGTATAACGTACTTGTGCTTGTGTGACATCAGATAACATTGCTACTCCTACTTTTCTTCTTGCCATTGCCAACTCATAATTTTTTTTAGCAATACTTTCTGCCTCCTTTCGCACTTCCCAAATTTTTTTCATAGCAAGACATTTATAAAAGGCTTTTTTAACTAAAAATTTTAAATCATTCTTTATTATTTCTATCTCTGCAATAGCCTGATCAAAAACAAAAGCACTTTGTTGCCTTTGACTCCAGCGATAACCACCATCAAATAATCTATAAGAAATTGTCAAACCAAACGTATATTGATTATCCCACAACCTTCCTATTGTATGCATAGAGCTCTCAAATGTACGTTCATATGAAAATTCTGAGGAAAGTGTAGGAAAATAAGGATCAAAGCTTGCTTTATAAAGAAATTGTGTCTTTTCTTTTAAATGAATTTTCTCTTTTAATGGAGGATATGTTTTCATTGCTAAAGAAATAGCTTGTTGTAAAGTAAGTGCCCATAAAGAAAAAGGATAAAAAATAAAAATAAGAATAAATATTTTTGTTTTAAGGTCCTCAATCATCTTCCAATAATCACTTCTACTTCTTCAACACATCTAGGATTAGCTCGACGGATAATAAAAGTAAGATTATTATAATAAAATTTTTCTCCTACAGTTGGAATTTTCCCAAGATAATCTATGATAAAACCATTTAAAGTTTCATAATCTCCTTTAGGAAGGGTAAAAGGTAAATTTTCATTAATCTCATTTATTTCCATACGACCTTTAATTAAATATCTATTTTCACTTACTTTTTCAAAAAAGGACAATTCTCTCTCATCCTCATCCATTATCTCTCCAGTAATTACCTCTAAAAGGTCTTTAATAGTTACAATACCTACTGCCCCACCGTATTCATCTACTACCACTGCCAATGGCTGTTTTTCTCTTTGCATTTCCTTTAAAAGGACATGTACAGGTTTTGTTTCTGGTACAAAAAAGGCATTTCTCATATACGGTTTAATATTAGCTTTTAAGTCAGAAAAATTTATAAAATCATAATAGTGAATGATGCCAACAATATTATCTACTCTTTCTTTATAAACTGGCAATCGTGTGTAGCGATATTTAGAAAAAAGATCCAATGCCTCTTTTATAGTAGCTGTATCAGATATAGAGGTAACCTCAACAAGTGGTATCATTACCCTTTTAACAGCTATTTCTGTAAATGTAAATAGACGTCTTAATAGTTGGCGCTCTTTTAAAGTAAGAGCAATTTCTAATTCATCTTGTTGAAGTAAAAACTTTAATTCTTCTCTAGTAAAAAAAGAAGTTTTATGAAGTCCTTTACTGCCTGTTAACTTTAATAATTTTTCAGTAAAAAAAGAAAATACAATAACAAGAGGAGCTAAAAGAAAGCTGGCAGCTTTTAAACCAATTGCTACTTTTGGAGCAATTATATTTGGATAACGACGACAGATAGTTTTAGGTATAACTTCACCAAATATCAAAAGAATAGGTGGCAATCCAAAAATAGATAATATTTCCCCAGTTACTCCTAAATGTTTAATTAAAAAAGCAGTAGTAAAAGCAGTATTTGTAATAACACTTAAATTAGTACCAACAAGAGTAACAGCCAAAAAATGGGCTGGTTGTTGTAGATATTTTAAAGCTTCCTTTGCCCCTTTAGCTTTTAGGTATTTTGGATCAGCTGAAACAATAGCAATTTCTGAACCAGAAAAAAAACCTTCGCAAAAAAGCAGTATGAAAAAGAGAATAACTCCTATCATTTTAATCTTTCTACTATAAGCTCTGTAATCCTCCTCCCTTTAAGACCAATTACTGTAAACTTAAGATTCTCAATTTGTATTGTTTCTCCTTTTTGTGGCAAACGACCTAAATGAGCTAAAATGAGTCCTCCTACTGTATCTTCTTCTGCTTTAAGATTTGTTTTAAAAATATAGTTAAAATCCTTTAAAGACATTTTTGCCATCACTTTATATTTATAAGGAGCTATCTCTTTATACCATTTTTCAGCCATATCATATTCGTCATATATCTCTCCAAACAATTCCTCTAATAAGTCTTCCATTGTAATGAGACCTACTACACTACCATATTCATTAACAACCATAACCATAGCTATTTTTTTTCTTTGCATTTCCCAAAAAAGCTCCTCTCCTTTTTTAGTTGACGGAACAAAATAAGGTTGAATAAATTTTTCTTTTAAATCCTTTACAGTTCCTTCAATTTTATTTAATCCCAATAAAGTTTTTGTATGAAGGATACCAATAATATTATCTGGATCCCTATCATATACAGGAATCCTTGAAAAACATTGATAGTTAAGAAGCTTTTTTAACTCTTTAATTGGTGTATCTAATGAAATGATAAACATATCTGGACGAGGCACCATAATTTCAGATACAGATTTATGTCTGAAGCGCAAAAGATTGGCTATAAACTCTCTCTCAATAATCTTAAACCCATCTTCATGAGAAGCGCTTTCTAAAAGTTGTAAAAATTCATTATCTAAAAAACAAGGTTCTTCCTTAGAAACAGCAGGCAAAGGATAAAGTGCAATATTCACCACATATCTAATAAAATTCCGGATAGGAGTAACTAATTTTACAAAGAAATTAATAAATGGAGCTATTTTTAAAGAAAAACTAGGAGCTTTTGTAAGAGCAAATGCCTTAGGAACAATCTCTCCCCAAAGCAATAAAATCGGTGTCATTACAGCAAGCGTAATCCATTTTCCTTTTTCGTCATAAAGAGCAATAGCAACAGAGGTAGCTAAAGCTGAAGCTGTAACATTAACACTTTCATTGCCAATAAGAATAGAAATAAGTAAATGAGCAGGTTTTTCTAAAAGAGAAGCTATTATTTTTCCATTTTTAGTCTCTTTAAGCTTTAGTATTTGGTAACGAGTGAGTGAAAAAAGAGCTGTTTCTGAACTAGAAAATAAAGCAGAAAAACATAAAAGGATGAAAATAAGGATTAACTTAAAATAAATAATTTCCATTTTTTAATCTTATATTTAAAGCTGGCTCAATCACCTCATCCATATTTTTAACAAAAATAAATTTAAGTTGTCTCTTTACTGAAGATGGTACTTCAATTAAGTCTTTTTTATTTCTTTCAGGCAAAATTATATATTTAACTTTTGCCCTTGCTGCTGCTAATGCCTTTTCTTTAATACCCCCTACAGGCAAGACCCTACCACGCAAGGTAATTTCACCAGTCATAGCTATTTCTTTATTAACAGGTTTATTAATCAGTGCCGAAATCAATGCTACTGCCATTGTAATACCAGCTGATGGCCCATCCTTTGGTACTGCCCCTTCAGGTACATGGATGTGAACATCTATCTTTTCATAAAAATCTTCTGCTAATCCCAATGCCTTTGCACGTGAACGAACATAACTCAAAGCAGCTTTAGCAGACTCTTGCATAACTTCTCCCATCTGGCCTGTAAGCATAAGATTCCCTTTACCTTTTAAAACTGTTACTTCTACTCTTAAAATTTCTCCACCATAAGGTGTCCAAGCTAATCCAGTAGCTACTCCTACTTCACTTTCTTCTACTTCAATCTCAGGTAGATACTTAGGCGGCCCAAGATATTGATGAAGATTAGATGGAGTAACCTTGAAAGGCCCTTTTTGACCTTCTGCTAATTTCCTTGCTATTTTTCTACAAATAGCCCCAATTTCTCTTTCTAAATTTCTTACCCCTGCCTCTCTTGTATAATTACTAATAATCTTTTTAATTGTTTCTGAGGAAATTTTTAAATCTTTTTGATTAAGACCGTGTTCTTTAAGCTGCTTTGGTAAAAGATATTTTAAAGCAATCTGAAGTTTTTCTTCTTCTGAATAGCCTGGAATTTCAATAATCTCCATCCGATCTTTTAAGGCCGAAGGAATAGGGTCTATAAGATTAGCAGTAGTAATAAACATTACTTTTGACAAATCAAAAGGAACACTTAAATAATGATCGCTAAAATTGGTATTTTGTTCAGGATCAAGTACTTCCAAAAGGGCAGAAGCAGGATCACCTCTAAAATCTGTGCCAATTTTATCAATCTCATCCAACATAAACACAGGATTATTTGAACCAACTTGTTTTAAGCCTTGAATAATACGTCCTGGCATAGCTCCAATATATGTGCGACGATGACCACGAATTTCTGCTTCATCTCGAATTCCACCTAAAGAAATGCGCACAAACTTTCTTCCTAATGCTCTAGCAATAGACTTACCTAAAGAAGTTTTGCCTACTCCAGGAGGGCCAACAAAGCAAAGAATTGCTCCTTTAGCATGAGGATTTAATTTTCTTACACTTAAATACTCAAGAATCCTTTCTTTAACTTTCTTTAAATTATAATGATCCTCATCTAAAATCTTTTTGGCTTCTTTTATATCCAATTTGTCTTTTGTACTCTTTCTCCACGGAAGCTCTACTAACCAGTCTAAGTAAGTCCGTATAACATTAGCATCAGCTGAATCTGGATGCATCATACTTAAACGTTCAAGCTGTTTAAATGCCTCTTCTTTTACTATTTTAGGCATTTTAGCCTTTTCAATCTTTTCACGAAATTCTTCTATTTCTTCATCAAACTCATCATATTCACCCAATTCCTTTTTAATGGCTTTTAATTGTTCACGAAGAAAATACTCCCTTTGAACTCTATCCATTTCTTCTCGTGCTTCTGACTGAATTTCTGCTTGTACTTTAGAAACTTGCAATTCCTTACCCAATAATTCATTTACTTTGCGCAAACGCTCTACAGGCTCAAGGATTTCTAAAATTTTTTGTGCTTCACTTACTTTAAATCTTAAATTTGAAGCAATAATGTCAGCTAATTGTCCTGGATCATCTATTTGACTAATAATGGCAAAAATATCTTCATAATCCAGTCCTTTTAAAGAAAGAATCTTTTCACTTTGCTCTTTTACATTTCGCATCAATGCTTCTATTTCAACTGTGATTTCAGAAACTTTTTTATCCTCTAGAACTTTAATCTTTGCTAAAAGAAATGGGGAAATCTGTATATATTCTTTTACCCTAGCTTTGGTTAATCCTTGTATTAACAACTTAAGCCGACCATCTGGCAATCTTAATTGACGCATGATTAAAGCAATGGTACCTACTTCATAAAGATCTTGAGGGGTAGGATTTTCTATTGTAGGTTCTTTTTGAGTAATAAGAAGAATTAATTTATCCTTAACTAAACTTTCTTCTACTGCTTTTAAAGATATAGGACGTCCAATAAAAATAGGCAGAATCATAGAAGGAAATACTACTAAATCTTTCATAGGAATAACTGGCAACAATTCACCGACTACAATCTCTTTTTCTTCTAAAAAATCCTGCATTTTATCTTCGCAATCTCCTTGCCAATAATATCAAGAACATATATTGTTATTTCTATCATGTCGGTTACCAAAAAAGAAGAGTTCCGAAAAATTTATAGCAGTTATCGTGAAAAACTTTCTCATTTAGAAAGAAAACAAAAAAGTATTCAAATTTGTAATAAAGTTTTAACATTGCATGAATGGAAAAATGCAAAAATAGTTATGCTTTATGTCACACATAAAAGTGAAGTTGATACCTTACCTCTCATCCAAGCTGCCTTAAAATATAATAAGAATGTTCTCTTGCCTCGGGTAGAGGGTAAAGAAATTGTTCCATATCAGATTTTTTCTTTTCCAGAAGATGTAGCACCTGGCTTCGCAAATATCCTTGAACCTGTACCAAAAAAATGCAAACTTTGGGAAAAATCATTTGATCTTGTAATAGTACCTGGTATTGTATTTGACCTTCAAGGTGGACGGTTAGGTTATGGAAAAGGATATTATGATCGTTTCTTAAAAAATCTCTCTTTTTCACCTCTTAAAATTGGCCTTACTTTTGAAATTTGCTTAACTGATTCCTTACCTTTAGAAACCCATGATATGAAAGTTGACATTGTTGTTACTGAAAATCGAATAATAAAATAAAAAATGGAGGCGGCAACCGGATTCGAACCGGTGAATCGCGGTTTTGCAGACCGCTGCCTTACCACTTGGCTATGCCGCCTCTTTGGAGCGGGAAACGGGGTTTGAACCCGCGACCCCCACCTTGGCAAGGTGGTGCTCTACCACTGAGCTATTCCCGCTCTTTTTTAAAATATCTCTTTAAGCTAATCTTGTCAAGAGAATGAATTATGAAAAATAAGTTGAATTGGTTTTAACTAATTCACTTAATGTTTTTAAAATAACATTTTTAGGAAAAAGCTGATTTGAAACATAAGGGAAAATATGTTTTTTTAATCTTTCTACAAGTATTTTAAACACACGTTCTTTTTCAGAAAAAATCACTAAACTTTTCTTTTTTTGCTGTTCATAAATAACATAATTTCCTTTTATCTTTATTAACTGTTTATACCATTCAGAGCCAGAACTAAATTCTTCAAAATACTCTTTTTTTATCTCTATTTTGCATCTAGCTATAACTTTTACTGTCCATAACCCTCGAATTTCTTCTTTTGAAGCATCCCATAGTTCTAAAGTAAGCCCATTTTTAAGTGGAATCTTATCAAACAATATCATATTATAACATTTTCATTTTGACAGACTTTTGTCAATAAATGTTTACTTAATAATTGTAATTGACTATAATTATTAAATGTCATACAAAGGAAAAAAACCAAAAGTAGCTATTGGCAATTCTTTAGCCCATTGTAAACAAGTCATTACTTTAGGAGTAAGAACTAATTTTTCTGACTATAAACCATGGGAGCAAAAATTAATAAGAGAAGCAGAAAAAATTTATTATCCCACCAGTTTTTATGCTGACCTTTTTAAATCTATGGGAAAACCCACATTTCCTAGTTTTGAATGTTATGCTTATGCAATGGACAAAATAAAACAAACTACACTTTTTAATTTATTAAATATTCCTCATCCTTATACACGCATATTTTATGGTGAACGTCAAAAGAAAAAAATTCTAAATTATTTTTCTTATCCATTTATTGCCAAAATTCCAAGAGCTTCAGCTCTTGGTGAAGGTGTTTTTTTGATTAAGAATGATAAAGATCTTTTGGAATACAACCGCAAGACAAAAATAGCTTATATTCAAGAATATTTAGAAATTGAAAAAGATATTAGAGTGGTGCTTATAAATTATAAAGTAGTACTTGCATATTGGCGTATAAAAAAGCAAGATGAATATCGCTGTAATATAGCTCAAGGCGCTGAGATAAGCTTTGACCCTGTACCTGAAGAAGCTATAGAATTAGCTATAAAGACAAGTAAACTTTGCAACTTTAATAATGTTGGTATTGATATATGTATTCATAATGGAAAACTCTATGTGCTTGAAGCCAATATGGTATATGGAAAAAAGGGATTTCAAAAAGCAGGCATTGATTACAAAAAACTCTTAGCTGAGATGCTAGAAAGAGGTGAAATATAGCTAAATTGCATCTTTTGCTTTTTCTAACAAAATCTTAAGCTCTTTGTCATTTTTAATAAAAACACCTAAATTTCCAAGTCTCACATTTTCAAGTCCTGCATCTTTTACTTCATAATATGCATTTAACATCTGTTTTAAATTTGGTGGAGGAACATCCCTCATTTTATATTCTGGGAAAAAGGCAAGAATTGTAAAAGGTATTTTTTTATCAACCTTTGAAATAATTTTTGCTATTTTTCTTATTTGATCTTCCTCAACCCAACCTGGAATATATAAACTTAAGACCTCAAGAACAAAGTCTCTTTTAAGAATTTCCTCAGGTAGCTTCAAAATCCATTCATTTGAAACACCTGTTAATTTTTTATGAATATCTGGATCATATGCCTTTATATCAAGCCAGAAAGAATCAACTCCAGCCTCTTTTAAAATGTCAAGATTTTTAGGAGTAAGCCCATATCCATTTGTCTCAAAGAGTATCCATAAAGGCAGACCTTCTTCCTTTATTTTTTCAGCACATTTCACATAAAAATCTGGCTTACAGCCTAAATCTCCACCTGTAAAAGCAATAATATTTCTCGCTGGTCCAAGCCCTTGAGGTGATAAAACTATTTGATTTGGTTCTAATTTATTAGGACACAGCTCCCCTCTTCTCCCCGTAGGCTTTAAATAAAATTTTTCTTTAACTTTTCCTTGTTCAAAAACATGAATAAAATCTGGCTCAACGCACACACCACATCCTCTACAAAGGTCAAGTGCATGAAATGAAGTAGCTCTTTCTCTTGGTTCATAATATGTTATTTTTTCAGCATATTTTTTAGCTAGAGTTAAAATGTCATTAGGAGAAAGCCACTTGCCATCTGCATATTGAGTAAAACTCCAAGAATGACACTTTAAACATTCTAAATTACAACCAGATTGATATATTGAAAAATAATGCTCAGGCCTTGAAAGATGAGCAGATTTAATCAGCCTATAAGGAATACCATCTTTATATTTTAAAGTTAATTCACATGCCCTACCCTTTTTCCTATTATGCACTAAACATTTTCCAGGTCTAAATCCTTGTTTTAATAATTCACAATCATTTTGCATGGGTAAAAAATAAAGTTAATAAGAAAAAGTGTCAACTTTAAAAAATTGGCATTGAATTCTTTTGTAAATGTATTATAAGGTTTAAACTAATGGCAAAAATGAAAAAAGCAAGATTGAGTTTTAAATTATTATGTTTATTGTTTCTTGTTGTTACTATTCTCTCATGCATAGTTATTTCACAAAAACCTTTGGGGGAAAAACAGTCTTCTATAATTGATCCAAACTTATTAGGCATCTGGTATAATGTAAAAGAAGAAGGTTATTTAGCTATTCTAAAAAGGGATGATGGTTACCTAAAATTTATTTTATTTGATAATTCTGATGAGCCTCCTTTAGAATTACAAGGATATATATCTCAAATAGATAAAGAACGCTTTTTAAATTTACAACTTATTGAAACAGTCAATGATAAACGTGAGCCTAAAAAATATTATATTTTTGCTCATTATTATATTAATCAAAATAATGAACTTGCAATATCCCTTTTTAATTATGATTTTTTCAAAAAAGCAATTAAAGCTGGCTTAATCAAAGGAGAGATCAAAAAGAAAAGCATTATGGATTTAAAATTAACAGATTCAACTAAAAATCTTATTAATTTCATTAAAAATCACAAAAAAGAAGAATACTTAGACAAAGCCATAATTTTAAAAAAGATGAGACTTGAGCAATAAAATGGCAAAGAATTTGTTCTGCAATAGTTAATTTCCTCTATAAAATTTTTAGTACTTTGTTTTTTCTCATTTTCTACTTCTGTGATTCTTTTGTTTTGATAGTTAGGCTTTTCCCATCTCTCATTTCCTGTAACCACTTATCAATATCTTCTTTTATAAATCTCCACTGATTAGCAATTTTCACAGCAGGGATTTTTCCTTTCCTTGCCATCTTATAAAGAGTAGATTTTCCTATTTTCAAATATCTTGCGGTCTCTTCAAGTGTCATTATTTCAGAGAAACCTTCCTTCATAGCTTTAACTCCTTTTTGCCAGAGCTTATTATTGTTTAACATTGCATAATAAAATATAGCAAAAGCAAAAAGTCAAGTCTATTTTTAAAAAATTTTCCTTTTCAAGGTGGACTTCCTCAAGTACTTATTTTTTACTTGACTTTATCTTGGTTTTGCAGGATAGTTTTTAAGAAAGAAAATATTGGAGATTTAAATTTGCCAAGTCTTTTAAAAAGATTATAAGAAGAATTCTCTTTTTGTTTGACTTTGTAAAGGGTGGTGTATAATATATCAAAGAATAAGTTTGTGTATTTATAAATGACAAATAAGGATGATCTAATTGAAATTTAAGCATGCAAGTCGATTAATTTTAATAATTAATGCATGGTAAAGTAAAATTTTTTAAAGAAAAAATACAATATAAAAATATTAAAAAAGCTTAACAACTAACATGAATAAAGAAAAACTTCAACTTTATTATCAAATTAATCGAGATGCTGCTATTGAAATGAGTTATAAACCAAGGCAATCTTATATTGCCAGATGTAAAGAATTGAATTTAGATTCACCCAAAATTTTCTATGATCCAAAAATAAGAAGTTTGCATCCTTGGCTTGCTAGAAGACCTAGGAGCATTGCAAGATTTTCAATAATTTTAGCTTCAAATTCTCACGTTTCAATATTTAATCTCGATGAAATATACAAAAAAGTTAAAAATGGTTACCCTCCCTTAATATCCTATACAAAATCTAACCAAATAATAAATAAGAAATTAATATTATGCGACCCAATGGCTGGAGGAGGTACAATACCTTTGGAAAGTATAATATCAGGGTTAGAAACAATAGCTTTTGATTATAATCCAATAGCTTACTTAATCTTAAAGGCAACTATAGAATATCCATTAAAGTTCAAAGAAATGTTAAGTGATGCTGTGAGAGAGGAGGCAAGAAAGCTTATAGAATTTGCACATATTAATTTAGGAGATTTCTATAATAAAAAAGATGATGCTTATATTTATACTAAGAGCATTGATTGTCCATCTTGTAGAAAAAGCTTGTTAATAGCAACAGAGGCGGGAATAAAAGATTTTCTAGATTTGCATCTATCTCAACAGTATTTACCGATAATAAATTCTAAAAGAAAAGAAGGTATAATTTTAAAAAGAACCGCAAAAACTTTAAAAATTAAATGCACCTTCTGTGGAAATCAATTTGAAATAAGAAAGGAAGAGTTTTTTAAGGAATGGATAAGTAAACAGAAAAGACTTATGGATTCGATTTTTTCTGGTAAGCTTGATTATGAATTGTTATTAAGTGTACATTCTATTTTTATTAAAAAGGACACAGATAGAAATTATATAAAAGCTAGCGAAAGTGATAACAAACTACTAATAAATGCTTACGAGTTCCTTGTTAAGAACATAGATGAGCTAAAAGAATATATACCAATAGATAGAATTCCAAAACAAAATAAAGTTTTTGCTCCATTACTTAATATGGGATTAGAGTATTGGTATGAAATTTTTAATCCAAGACAATTGTTAGCTTTAGCAGTCTTAACAAGATACATTAGGAAGAGAGCTCAAGAGCTTACTTTAAAAGATAAAGAATTTGGGGCTGCTATTTCTTTGTATTTATGCTTTGGATTAAGTAAAATGATAGATTTTAATACCATACTAACTACTTGGAATGCTACAAATAAAAGTATAAGAGATACTGTAGGACAATACGCAAGATCTAGAAAAGTTGAATTAAATATAGAATATTGCGAAGCAGTAGTTCCTTACAAAAATCTGCCATGGGTTTTTGAACCATACTCAACAAATAGAACTGGAGGGGGTATATGTCCAGTTGTTGATGAGCTTTGTAGGCAAATGGAGGGTATTAATACTAACATAAAGGTATTCCAATTCGATGCTAAAAAAATTCATCTATTAAACAAAAAAATAGATTTAATTAATGTTGATCCTCCATATTTTGATCAACATATATACAGTGATTTAAGTGAATTCTTTTGGATGCTTGCAAGAATTTCTTTAAAAGATTTAATCGGAAGTTATTTCTTCAATGAAGAAATAAATGGAAAGAAAAGTTACGAGTATATTAACTGGAATCCCAGTTCTTCTTTTGTACCAAGAAAAGATGAGTTAATAGTAAGAAAAGATAATTATGTAGAAGAAGTTAAGAAATATAAGAAGAATATGACAGAATTTTTTAAAAGTGCGTATAAGATTTTAAATGATGATGGGAAACTTGTTCTTTGGTTTACTCATAAATCATGGGAAGCTTGGGAAAGTATCCTTTATTCTCTTTACATTTCTGGTTTTAAAGTCGAAAGTTTTTATCCTTTTGTATCAGAACATCCAACAAGAAGTGTCAGTATGCAAGGGGAACCTAAACTTAACCGAACTATTATAATAATAGCTTCTAAGCAGACAAAGCAGATAAAAAATATTGAAAATGATGTTTTTCATTTTTGTTTAAGAGTTTATGAGTATTTGAGGTATGCAAAAATTATGTCAACAGAGGAAATTGAGCTATGGGAAAAAGCTATAACCTTAATGGCTGCAGCTACAGCTAGATTAACAGTGCAAGATTTTAAAGATAAGGAATCTGCTTTTAAGAATGAAATACTTCCTAAAGGCATAATATTTGGATTAATGTGTTTATTAAAAATATTAGGGAAGGAGAAAGAGATAGAAAATTTAGACGCTCAAGAGAAGGTAAATTTGTTTTTACATATGCTAGAAAAGTTATTTGGAAGAGTTAGAATGGACTTAGCAAAATATATATGTAAATTTTACAATACGTCTTTTAATTTCATCAAAAATGGGCAAGTAAAGTTAAAAAGTTGGACAGAAATTTAACAAACCATTTTAGAAATCCCAAAGGTAAAAAATGAAAAAAGAAACAAAAGAAAAAATTAAAAAATTGGTGCTAGATTTTGCAAATAAATTAAGTGTTAAAAAGAGAGATTTTACAATTGAAGAGTTGAAGAAAGCATTTCCATTTCATGCTCTTTTCTTTGCTGATGATGCTATAATAGCGTTCAAATTGCAAAGGTCAATTGTGACAACATTAGGAATGAAAATATATCCAGAAATAGCAAGAATTATAGCTAAGGATAACTATGAGAAAGTCTATATTGACCATCCAATAGAAGGAAAAATTTCAGAAGAAAAAGCAAATGTAATAGAAAGAATAATAACAAATCTAAGACAAGGTAGAATCAAGCCAGATTTTGAAAAAGAAAAGGCCAAAATAAAAAATGCTACAGGAGGTAATTTAGTTAAAAGGAAGATAATAGCGGACATATTCATACAAGACCATGAAGATGGCCCATTATTTATGGAAATAAAGTCACCAAGGCCAAATTTAGATGTTTGTGCTGAAAGCAAGAAGAAAATGCTTTATTTTAGAGCCTTTTTTGAAAATAAAAATCCTCAAGCTTTCATAGGTTTCCCTTATAATCCATTTGTACATAAAAATAAATATGCTCATAATTTTGTTTTCCAAATATTTGATTTTGATAAAGAAGTACTATTAGGAGAAGAGATGTGGGATAAATTAGGAGGAAACGGCACATTTGCCGAACTTCTTAATTTGTTGGAAGAGTTAAAGGAAGAAATAAAAAGAATACTTCGATAAAAATTTTTATAAATACCTAAACTTACTCTTTGTATATTATACACCACCCTTTACAAAGTCAAACAAAAAGAGAATTCTCCTTAAAATCTTTTTAAAAGACTTGGCAAATTTAAATCTCCAATATTTTCTTTCTTAAAAACTGTCTGCAAAAACAGGATAAGCTCAAGTAAAAATAAGTAGTTGAGGCCTATCAAGAAAGGCAAGCTTGAAGCACAGGCAACGGAAGACAGCCGAAAATGGCTTGTGTCCGAGCACTGGGGGTGGGCTTCATTATCATCAATCCAGAATAGGAGAAAGAGATAGTTTTATTTTTCCTGCTTTCTCCCTTGTGCGGGTAAGTCGGAAAAATACTTTGAATGAGTTTGAAACAGCCATTAAAATGGCTTCCTGATTGACGACTCTTTCAAAATCCGGACAGGCTCTTGATGGGCAAGTTTCTGGAAACTCAAGCAGTTCAACATCTACCTTATCATTGAAGATTTTTGCTTCTTTTATAAACAGCCTTGCCAGTGCCTGCCTCTCTTTTAGTTCAAGAGAGGGATAAACCTTATAAAATCCTTCAAATCCTTTCTTTATTATCTCAAAATCAATGACCGTGCTTTCCTTTCTCCTTATTTTAAGCTTATTTCTTCAAGTTTTTTTCTCCAATTCTTCCTTTTCCTTTGACCGCTTATTGACTTCTTCCCTCACCTCTATCGGTGGGTTTGTAATTACAGTATAGGATCTTTTTGTAAATCATAAAACTAAGCCTAAATTTGGTGAAAATATTATTTGATAAATGCATCTTTTTAGAGTATATTTATAATGTTATGAAAGGAGAAAATTCTAAAAGGACAGAAACATGAACACTAAAAAGAACATTTTGAGATTCACGGTTTCAATGGATAAAGACCTGCTTGATGAGTTATTGAGAATTACAGGACAGAAAAAGAAAAGTAGAGCTGTTAATATTGCTTGTAAAGAATTTGTGA
>JAJSZS010000018.1 GCA_030262725.1 Candidatus Desulfofervidus auxilii
ATGTATAATAAGTACTAAAAGGACAGGAGGTAATAATGGAGACCTTAATTGTAGGAGAAAGGGGACAAATAACCATTCCTCAAAGTTTAAGAAAAAAATATGGTATAAAACCAAAACAGCCAGTAGTAATAGAAGATCGTGAAGGAGAAATTGTGATCAAGCCTGCTATAGTCATTCCTTTAGACAAACTTAGGACCTTGGTTAAGGAATATGATGAGAAGTTCCTAAAGGAGCTGATTGAAGCCAGCAAAGTCTCAGCCGAAGAAGAAAGAAAGATAATAGAGAAGTGGCTCGCCCAAAAAAGATAAAGGTCTTTTTAGATAGTAATGTGTGGTTTTCTGCTTTATATACTGATCTAAAGGGTTCTTATCCTTCTCTTATTTTAAGACTGGCTCAGGAAGAGCTACTTGAACTTTATTTTTCTACCTTAGTAGAGCTTGAGTTAAGGTATAATGTTCAGAAAAAGATCCCAGCTAAAGAGAAAAAAATAGATATTTTATTAAAAGGAGCAAAGAGATTAGCAGATGTCAAATTTGATTTAAAGCTCTTAGACAAGTTATCTGAGAGGGATCAAATAATAATTTCTACCGCTATTTATCACAAAATGGATGTTTTTATTACTGGAAATATAAGAGATTTTTCCTATTTATTGGGGAAAAAGATAGGAAAAACTTTAATTTTAACCTCCAAAGATTTTTGTTTGAATTACAAAACCTAATAATGTAAAAATTTTTAACACTTCTATTTTATTTTGACAAAAATTCTTACTTTTCTCAATTTAAGCAACCAATCATTCTATTCCGAGTTTTGCCAAATTTTCTGTATTCCTTTATACATTCATCCCACTTTTCTTTCCCCCAAATTTCTATTTTATTAATCATACCAACAATTACTACTTCATTCCTGGAAATTCCAGCCAATTTTTTGGATGACAAAACATTTGAGAGTGGATAGCAAAGGGGAAAAGACAAACAGAAAGCATGTTTTTGCGTTATAATACTGTTGATAAAACTGATATTCAAATAGCAGTTAAAAAGCTAGATATGTTGCTAAGAGAAGAATCTATCTGCTCCCAATGTGCTCCTGATAAGTTGGATGAAAAATTGAGTCTTCAAAAATTGGTGCCTGGGGCGGGAATCGAACCCGCACGGGGACAAAGCCCCAAGGGATTTTAAGTCCCTTGCGTCTGCCAGTTCCGCCACCCAGGCTGCTATTTTATGATAAAGCTATTTTACTTCATTTGTCAAGTAATTTAAGCTCAGCTATGACAGGAAAATGATCTGATGGATAAAGACCTGAAATTGTATGTTTTATTAAAAAAGCATTTTTTATATTTATTTCCTTTGAAACCAAAATCCAATCTATACGTCCTCGACTTCCTTGCCCACTGAAGGCATGAAATGTTGATTCTTCAGGTTTTTTAAGCCATTTCCAAACATCAATAAAATTGCCTTTAATTCCATTTAAATCTATTTTTCCAGTTAAAAGGTCATAAACTGAACTTTTTGGAGAATCATTAAAATCACCAACAAGGATTGTAGGATAATTTTTATTTATTTTTTTTATTTCTTGGCAAAGAACAGCTGCTTGGTGTAATCTAGCTTTTTCAGAAACATTATCAAGGTGTGTACTGATAAAAAGAAAAAGAACATTTTGTTTTTGTGCTATAATATAAGTAGCTGTACGGGGAAAAGCGCTATTCCAGGCTTTACTAAATGGAATATGAGGGGTAGGTGAGAGCCAAAAGGTATCACTTTTTAGAACTTTTATCTCTTTTTTTGTCCAAACACATGGAAACATTCTTTTTCGATTCCATTCTGGTGCAAACACATAATAACTGTAACCTGTAAGGCTTGCCAATTCCTTTATTTGATCTTCCCAGCCCTCTTGAGTGCCAAAAATATCAGGATTTATCTCTTTTATTATCTGAGCAACAATATTTTTGCGAAAACACCATTGATGAGGACCATCACTGAGATTATCATAACGAAGATTTATAGTCATTACTTTTAAAAACACATTTATAAAAAAACAAAAAATTCATTTTTAATCAAGCATAATCTTGCCATTTTTTAGAATTCTTTTTAAAACTGCAAAAATTTTTTAAAGGGGGAAACAATGGATCGCAGTAGGCAGATGGTAGAAGGTTTAACTAAGGCACCACATCGTTCTCTTTTCAAAGCTATGGGTTATACAAAGGCTGAATTAGAAAGACCATTAATTGGTGTAGTAAATGCAGGTAATGAATTAATTCCAGGTCATATTCATCTGGATAGAATTACCGAAGCAGTTAAGGCAGGGATAAGGATGGCTGGTGGTACACCCATGGAATTTAGGGTGATTGGAATCTGTGATGGCATTGCTATGCATCATAAAGGAATGAAATATTCTCTTATGAGCAGAGAAATAATTGCTGATTCTATTGAAGTGATGGCTATGGCTCATCCATTTGATGGTTTAGTTTTAGTAACAAATTGCGATAAAATTGTACCTGGAATGTTAATGGCAGCTTTACGTTTAAATATCCCAAGTATTATTGTCAGTGGTGGCCCTATGCTAGCAGGAGAATGGCAAGGGAAAAAGGTAGATTTAATTTCTGTATTTGAAGCTGTTGGGGCAGTTAAAGCAGGGAAGATAAGCGGAGAAGATTTAGCAGAATTAGAAGAATTGGCTTGTCCAGGCTTTGGTTCATGTGCAGGGATGTTTACTGCTAACTCTATGAATTGTTTAAGCGAAGCCATTGGTCTTGCTTTGCCAGGTAATGGAACAATTCCGGCTATTAATGCAGCGAGGATAAGACTAGCAAAGGAAGCAGGTATGAAAATCATTTCTTTAGTAAAGAAGAATATAAAACCAAGGGATATTGCTACCCTTGAAGCATTCCTAAATGCCATTGCTGTAGACATGGCTCTTGGGTGCTCAACAAATACAGTCTTACATTTAATGGCAATTGCTTATGAAGCAAAAGTTCCTCTTACTCTTAAAACATTTGATGAAATGAGCCGTAAAGTGCCACAACTATGTACTTTGCGTCCTGGTGGCCCTCATTTTCTTGAGGATTTACATCGGGCTGGTGGAGTGCCAGCAGTGATGAAAGAACTGAGTAAGGCAAATCTTATCAATCTTGAAGTAATGACTGTAACAGGGGAGACTTTAAAAAGCAATCTAAATCTTGCAAAAAATAAAGATGAAAATGTAATAAGGACTATAGAAAGACCCTGTGCTCCAGAAGGAGGATTAGCTATTTTATATGGAAATCTTGCCCCAGAAGGAGCTGTAATTAAACAATCGGCTGTTTTACCAGAAATGCTTGTTTTTTCAGGTAAAGCAAGGGTGTTTAATAGCGAAGAAGAAGCAACTGATGCTATTTTAGGCAAAAAAATAAATCCTAATGAAGTAGTAGTTATTAGATATGAAGGGCCAAAAGGAGGCCCTGGTATGAGAGAGATGTTAACACCTACATCTGCTATTGTTGGAATGGGACTTGAGAAAGAAGTAGCATTAATTACAGATGGTCGTTTTAGTGGTGGCACTAGGGGAGGGGCTATTGGTCATGTTTCACCAGAAGCAGCTAGTGGTGGCCCTATTGCTTTAGTAGAAGAAGGGGATATTATTGAAATAAATATTCCAGAAAGAAAATTAAATCTTAAAGTTTCTGAAGAAAAATTAAATGAAAGGAAAAAGCAATGGCATCCACCTGCTCCTAAAATTAAAGAGGGCTATGCCTTACGCTATGCTTGTTTAGTAAGTTCAGCCAGCGAGGGGGCAATATTGAAAAATGAATAGAAATTGACATTTATAAAATTAATTATCTTACTTCTTCAACCACCTTTTCTACAGAGACAAGAGAAGGTTTTTCCCGAAATTTTGAAGATTTTCCCTCAAAAAATCCACCTTCAACAATTGCTAACTTGTTAGTAAAAAGCTCACCTTCAAAAATACCTGTACTTTGAATCTCTACCAGATTTTTGGCTACAATCTTGCCATTTACCTTACCCCATATGATAATCTCATTGGCATTTATTTCACCTTTTACTTCCGCTTTTTTGCCAACCACCACCCATTCTGCTCTAATTATGCCTTCAAATTTCCCATCAATTCTCACACCATTCTTGACTTCTATTTCTCCTTTTATTGAAGTCTGCTCTCCTATTAAGGAATCTATTTTATTTCTTCTCCACATTATTTCTTTTTAGAAAAATATCTCTTCTTAATATAAGGTAAAGGATTAACACGTCTTTTATTTTTCCAAATTTCATAATGGAGATGTGGTCCAGTGGCAAGTCCTGTTGAACCTACATAACCAATAATATCTCCTCTTTTTACTTTTTGTCCTACTCTCACTATATATTTTTTAAGGTGAGCATAAAGGGTAGTATATCCATATCCATGTTCAATGATCACAAAATTACCATTGAATTTTGTTCTTCCTGCATAAACAACAACCCCATTTGCTGTACTTCTTACTGGAGTACCAGCAGGGGCGCTTATATCTACACCTCCATGAAAATCCTTTTTTCCAGTAATAGGATGAATACGCCAGCCAAAACGAGAAGATATATAACCTAAGGTAGGCCAACTTAATGGTGTAGCAAGATAGATAGATTTTTGTGTTTTTAAATATTTTTTTAATTCTGAAAGACTTTCAAGTCTTTTTTCAATTTCATGCTTAATAGCATCAATATCTACTGCCCCAGAATAAGGCATTAAACTTTCTATTTCTGCTTGTTTAATGATTTCTTCTTTAGAACCTAATTTTAATAATTCTCTTAATTTGTATTCTGTTTCCCTTAATTGAGCTAAAGTTTCTTTAAGACAACCAACATCTTGATTATATTTTTTCTGCCATGCTAAAAGTCCTGCCTGTGTTTTTTTTAATTCTTGTTTTAATTCAAAATAATCAGAAATTTTAAGTGCAAGTATAAATGTAGCTAAATATGTAAATATAAAAAGAAACATTACTAACCATAATCCTAAGAAGGAAAATTTTATCTCAAAAAGCTTATTTCCTCGATGGGGAATTATAGTTATTGTCACTTCTTGAAAGATATTCCGCCATCGTTTTCGCATTTTCACTCCTTTTAAAGTTTTGTCTAAAATATTGTGTTTTATTATTTATGTCAAGCATAGATTTATCTATTATTATATCGACCTAAAATTTATGTTTGTTCATTATCTTGACAAATCAGACTCTGGTTGTCATTCTAAGCTAAGGAGGAGAAATTATGAAGGAAGCAATGTTTTATAAAAAATTGTCTGAAAATAAAGTAAAATGTTATCTTTGTGCCCATCATTGTTTAATTCCTAATGAAGGGAAAGGCATTTGTGGTGTTAGAAAAAATCAAGATGGTAAATTGTATACACTTGTTTATAATCGCATTATTGCCAAACATAATGATCCAATTGAGAAAAAACCTCTTTATCACTTTTATCCAGGAAGTTTTTCATTTTCTATTGCTACAGTGGGGTGTAATTTTCATTGTCTTTTTTGTCAGAATGCTGATATTTCTCAGATGCCAAGAGATGATAAAAAAATAATTGGTTTGGAAACAACACCAGAAGAAATTGTTGCTGATGCTATTGCTCAAAGAGCAAAATCTATTTCTTATACTTATACTGAACCAACAATATATTTTGAATTGGCTTATGAAACAGCACAGATTGCTGTAAAAAAAGGATTAAAAAATGTTTTTGTCAGCAATGGATATATGAGTGAGGAGGCTTTAGAAACTATAAAACCTTATTTACATGCTGCTAATATAGACCTTAAATCCTTTAGAGACAAATTTTATAAGGAAATTTGCGGTGCTAAATTACAACCTGTTTTAGACACTATTACTCGTTTAATTAAAATGGGTATTTGGGTAGAAGTGACTACATTAATTATTCCCACTGTAAATGATTCAGAAGAAGAATTGCGAGAGATAGCAAGATGGTTATATCAGCTTAATCCTGATATTCCATGGCATGTAAGTCGTTTTTATCCTACTTATCGCTTTACTCATGTACCATCTACAAGTGTTGGAACTGTGAGAAGAGCAAGAGAGATTGGATTGGAAGAAGGATTACATTATGTTTATACTGGCAATGCACCTGGAGATGAAGGGGAAAATACCTACTGTCATAATTGTGGTAAACTTATTATTGAGCGTTATGGTTATACTATCACTACTTATAATATTATTGAAGGTAAATGCAAATATTGTGGAATAAAAATACCTGGAGTAGGAATGTAATTATCCTAAAAATTTTCTAATATGAGCTGCTTCTACAACAAGAGAAGAAAGCATTTCTTTGTGTCCAGAATCTAAAGCTTCAATAATATGAGAAGTAATTTGTTTATGTTCCAAATTTATTTTAAAGGAAAATAACTGAGAGGCTTTTGTAAAAGCTTCTTTTAAAATTTTTGAAATTTCTTTTGGTAGAATGTCAAATACTTTTTCATTAAAAAATCTAAGAGCATCAATCATACTACATTCAAAATCAATATAAATTTCTTTTAAAAAATTGATATCATCTTCATTTAAAACATCAAATCCAAAAATTTCTGGTGGTAAACCAAGAGAATAACAAGCTGCACAAAATTCAATAGCTCTTGGTAACACAACTTTTCCAAGTTTTCTAGAATAACCAAATAATCCTATATGCAATTTCCTTTTTCTTCTTTTAGGCACATATTTAGCCATCTGGTTAATTAAAGATGCAAGAGCTTCTACTTGTTTAGCATATGCTGTAGAAACTTTATCTATTATTTTTAAACACTTTTCTTCATCCACTACCCAACCATGTAATCTAGGTGTTTGTTTTAATTTTTGAATTGCATTAATTACTTCTTGAACAGGATAATCATATTTGAAAGCAGACTGTACTGTAAAAGTTTGAACATCTGGAAATTCAAAACAAAGATTTCTTACATTATCAGGTCTAAAATTTCCTCTAAAAGGCGCTGTGCCTACACCTAATATAGGATAAATGGGTTTTTCTAACTTTTCTGAAAGTTTTCTCAATCGTTGTAAAGCAATCTTAATTAATAATGTGGCGGTTATCATACCATAATTTAAAGCAGGGTCTGATCTTGCTAAAAAAACCCGTTGATAAGGAAGATTTTTATTTTCTAAATATTCTGCAAGAATATGATGAGCTTCTAACATATATTTTTTATCTTCAAATAAAGGTATAACATTGATAGTCTTTGGATGGAACTCTCCAATCCAGTCTGAAATAGTAATATCACTAGGATATAATGATAAATTTTGTTTTCCAGCTACAAATTCTTTGTAATAATAATAAATTCTATTAAGGCATTTTGAGGAAGTAGTCATAGGTAAAATAACTTCAAAGATTGGAGGTATATCTCTTTTATAAAAACTTTTAGCTGTATCATAAGATCTTGGAATACTTTCTAAAGTTTCAAAAAGGATTTTAGCTTCTTCTTTCTCTACTGTAGGATTGGGTACTCTTAAAGTAATAAATACCTCTTTACCTAAAGGGTATTTTTTAAAAAAATACTCATATCTAGCTAAAAGTTTTCTTACAACATAAATATCTACTTCTTTTCCTTCACAATCCCACATTTGTTCATCACAGCCTAAGTGTGAAAAGGCATAATAAGCTTCCTGTACCTCATCTTCTCCACTCATCTCTGAGCTTTGAGCAAAAAATGGCACAGTTACATTGTCAGGATGTTGAGTAGACATTACTCTTGGTATTTTAGAAAACATCTAAAATGGTATATCCTCGTCTATAGGTACTTCTTCTGGAGATAAAACCTCTTCTTCTACTGGAGTAGGTGTTGTTTCTGGTTTTCCCAAAAGTTGAAGTTTTTGTGCTACAATCTCAATTGTACGTTGCTTCCTACCATCCTTATCTTCCCATGAACGACTGCGCAACCTTCCTTCAATGTATACTTGTTTTCCTTTAGCCAAATATTGTCCACAAAATTCACCTAGTTTTCCCCAGGCAACTACTCTATGCCATTCTGTTATCTCTTTTTTTTCTCCCTGTTTATTCACCCATCTTTCAGTTGTAGCTACTCTAAAATTTGCTACTGGTTTTCCACTTGGTGTATAACGCAATTCTGGATCTGCCCCAAGATGTCCAATGAGGATAACCTTATTAACACCAGCCATAGTCTTCCTCTCCAATAGAAGTTTTGTTAAACTCTATCATATGATATCAAATAAAACAAGAAAGCAAGAGGGGGCAGTAGTCTATTTTGAAAAAATTGCTCCTTATTATGATAGTTGGTATGCTACATCTATTGGAAATTATGTTGATATGACTGAAAAAAAGGAATTTTTTTCTCTTTTTCAGACAAAAAAAGGATTAATACTTGATTTAGGCTGTGGTACTGGCAATTATACAGGAATCTTAAATGCAATCGGATTAGATAAATCTTTTAATATGTTAAAAATAGCCTATAAAAAATTTCCAAATATTCCATTTGTCTGTGGTGATGCTCTTTTTTTGCCTTTTAAAGATGAAAGCTTTGATAGTGTAATAAGCATTACTTTATTTGAGTTTTTATTTTCGCCGAAAAAGGCTTTAATTGAAATATATCGTGTTTTGAAACCTAAAGGAGAGATAATTATAGGTACACTTAATACTTTTAGTCTTTGGTTCTTTTTTAAACGTTTAAAAACAATTTTTAAAAAAACAGCTTATCGTTATGCTCGATTTTATACGATAAATCAGCTAAAAAGTTTACTCTTACAAAATGGTTTTAAACATATTTCCACTAGAGGTGTAATTTATGGTCCACCATTTATGCCTTCTTATTTAATTCCTATTGCTTTTAATATAGATAGAAAGTTAGCCAAATCATTTTTTCGCCACTTAGCGGCTTTTATTTTAGTTAGAGGGGAAAAATTATGAGGATATTTATTGCAGGGGCAACTGGGGATATAGGTAAGGCTATTAGTGAAACTTTAGCATCAGAACATGATTTGCTTTTAAGTTATAGAGATGAAGAGAAAAAAAAGGAATTAAATTCTATTTTAATTGGAAATAGATTTTCATTTGTCTGTATTAAAAATCTTTTAAAAGAAGCAGAGAAAATTAAAAATACAATTTTTTCTTTTAAACCTAATATTTTTATTAATGCTATTGGTGATGGCTTTTATGCTAAAGTAGAAGAGGTAACCATTGATATGATGGATGCTTCTTATGAAGCCAATTTTAAAATCCCTTTTTTTCTTACACAAATGGTTTATTGTTTTTTTCTTTCCCAAAAAAAAGGACATATAATAATGATTAATTCTCTTTCTGGTCTAGAGGGATTTCCTTATGGTGCAGCTTATTGTAGTATGAAATTTGCCTTAAGGGGTTTGGCTGAAGTAATTTATAAAGAAGGTAAGCGCTATGGAATTCAAGTAACTACTATTTATCCTGGTATTGTTAAGACAAAGTTAATTAAAAAAATGCCTTTTTGTCCAAAAGAAAAATGTCTTCTATCACCTAAAACTATTGCTGAATTAATAAAATATATTTTAAATTTAGAACCTACAGCAGAAATAAAAGAAATTATTTTAAAAAATAAAGAATTAATTTGGCGTTAATGATGTCCACCTTTTAAATAATCATAAATGCTTTTGGCCATAACAAATGAAAGACCAAGTCCAATAATTCCTATACAACTATAAAACACACCCATAAAGATAAAATGACTCGCATCCCAATGTAAAATAAGCCACGGTAACATTTATTCCTCCTTTCTATTTTGAAAAAGATTAACAAAAGTCAACATTAAAGTCAAGCCAAAATACGCTTGATTTTTGTTAAAAACATTTGGGTGAAAGGCAATTTTCAAAATCGCTTCTTGTATGGCAAATAAGGATTTGAGGTTTAAAAGTTTTCTTGACAGTATATAAGATAAAAGTTATTAGAATTCAAAATGCAACTGTTTTTAATAGAAGAATTTTTAAAATACTTTCTTATAGGAAGTATTGCTTTTGGTGTGGATTTTACTGTGCTTTATATTTCCACTGAATGGATAGGTTTACATTATTTAATCTCTGCTGCTTTTGGATTTAGCATTGGTTTAGTAGTAAATTATTTATTTTCTGTCAATTGGGTATTTAAATATCGCCGTATGAAAAATATCACTATAGAATTTTCTATTTTTAGTCTAGTAGGATTTGTAGGATTAATTTGGAATGAATTTTTTATGTGGTTTTTTACTTATATTTTTTCTGGAAGATATCTTTTAGCTAAAATACCTACTACCGTTCTTGTTTTTATATGGAACTTTAGTGCAAGGAAATTTTTACTTTTTCGAAGAAAAACCGCATGAAAAAGGCTGTAATTATTGGGGCAGGACCAGCAGGTCTTACTGCAGCTTTAGAATTATTAAAGACAACAGAAATCATTCCTTTGGTTTTTGAAACAGATTCGCAAGTAGGGGGTATTTCCAAAACAATTTCTTATAAAGATTATCGAATGGATATTGGAGGACATCGTTTTTTTTCTAAATCTAAACAAATAATAGATTGGTGGTTTAAAATTCTGCCTCCTGCTGGTGCACCAGCCAAAGATGATATTGAATTTGGTCGTCGAATTCCTCTTTTTGCTAATGGTCCTGATCCTGAAAAAGAAGATAAGGTGATGCTTGTGCGAAAAAGGCTTTCTCATATTTTTTACGAAAATAAGCTTTTTCCTTATCCTTTAAATTTTTCATTAAAAGTAATAAAAAATTTGGGATTTTTTAAAATTTTGGATATAATTATGGGTTATATTTGTACTTTTTTATTTCCTAAAAAGCCAGAAAAATCTCTTGAAGATTTTTTTATCAATCGTTTTGGTCGACCTTTATATGAGATGTTTTTTAAAGACTATACTTATAAAGTATGGGGAAAAAATTGTTCAGAGATAGACGCTTTATGGGGAAGACAACGCATAAAAGGGTTTAATGTAAAGAAAGCTTTGATGCATGCTTTAAAATCAAATAAAAAGGATATCTTTCAAAAAAAAGTTGAAACTACATTGATTAATTATTTTCTTTATCCCAAATATGGCCCTGGACAACTCTGGGAAGAGGTTACAAAACGCATCAAACAAAAAGGAGGAAAAGTATATACACACCATAAAATAGAAAAAATTTTTTGGGAAGGAAATAAAATAATTGGTGTAGAGATAAGAAATCTAAAAAATGAAAAAAATTTTAAACTTAAAGCAGATTATTTTTTTAGTAGCATGCCTATAAAAGAGCTTATATTTGCTTTTGAACCTAAAGCACCAGAAAATATTGTAGAAATAGCTGCAAATCTTCCTTATAGGGATTTTGTTACTGTTGGTATTTTTCTTGAAGAGATTAATTTCCCAACTCTTGAAGATAATTGGATATATGTGCAAGATAAAGATGTAGCTTTAGGACGGATACAATTTTTTCATAATTGGAGTCCTTATTTAGTGCCTGAGAAAAAAGGTTTATGGTTAGGTCTTGAGTATTTTTGCTCGGAAAAAGACGAAATTTGGGGTTTTAAAAAAAAGGAAATGTTACAGTTTGCTAAAAAAGAACTTATGAAACTTGGTTTGATAAAAAAGGAAAGTTGGGTTAAGTGGGGAGTGGTTGTTAAAGTTAAAAAGGCATATCCAGCTTATTGGGGAAGTTATTATCAATTATATAAGATTAGAGAATTTGTGGATAATTTTGAAAATCTTTTTTTGATCGGCAGAAATGGAATGCATCGTTACAATAATCAAGACCATTCTATGCTTTCAGCGATAGAGGCAGTAAAAAATGTTATTTGTAATTATAAAGATAAAGAAAATATCTGGCAAGTAAATGTTGAATCCACATATCATGAAGAGGGAAGATTCAAATAAGAATGCAAAATATAGATTTAAAAATATTTGCATTAATTTTAAGTATTTTAGCAGGTATTGCTTATAATAGCTATTATTTATTCAATACATATCATATAGATGATGATGCTAGACAGCATATATTTTGGACTTATAAGTTTAAAGATGAAAAGCTTTTCAAAAATGATTTTTTAGTTAATTTTTTTTCTTCACCCAAAATAGCTACTTATGGTTGGAAAAGTTTATATTATGTTTCTTCCAAATTTTTTGATCCGCTTTTTTTTAGCAAAATTTTACCTATTTTTTTAAATATTTTTTGCGTATTTTTTCTTTTTAAATTTGGTTTTAAATTAAAAGACCAACAAACAGGTTTTTTAAGTGCATTGTTTTTTTGCCTTTGTCTTACAAAATTGTTGCAAGGAGGATTCCAAAGAAGTTTTGCTTTGCCTTTTTTTATTTTTTTTCTGTATTTTTTATATAAAAAAAATTTTTGGTTATGTGGGTTTTCTTTATTACTACAAGCTTTATTTTATCCACCCATTGTTTTAAATTCATTGATGATAATTCCATTTATTTTTGTTAAAAATCATACTTTAGATATAAAAATTATCAAAAGATCTTTTTTTCCTTTATCTATTTTTTGTACCCTTGTTTTTACAATTATTGCTTATTCATATTTATTTTATAGGCCCAAATTCATTGGAAATAATTTTAGTTATAAAGAAGCAAAAATGATGCCTGAATTTTGGGAAAATGGAAGAAATGCTTTTTTTGATAAAAATCTATTAATCTTTTATCTTGGTAAACCCTTTAAATTTACAAGAAGTGGTCTTGGTATTTTTCATAGACCAGAATTTGTTATTGTTTCTTTTTTAACATCTATATATATCTTTTTTAAAAAAAGAAAATGGGTATTTCCTTCAATAATAATTTGGCTAATAATTAGTTCATTATTTCTTTTTATTCTTGCTCATATTTTTCTTTTTCACCTTTATGAACCAAGTAGATACACAAAATATACTATTCCTTTAGCTGTTATTTTACTCCTTGCATATAATTTCCCCACTATATCTGTAAAAAGTTTAAGGAAATTATTTTTATTTATTTCATTTTTATTTATTATTGTTTCATTAATTATAGGTTATTTCAGTATGAAAGACATTAATAAAGAAAAAATAGAACTTTATCAATTTCTTTCCTCTCTACCAAGTAATGTTTTAATTGTAGCTCATCCTTATTTGGCAAATGATATTCCTCTTTTTTCAAAAAGGTCTGTTTTGATAAATGAAGAGCTTTCTATTGCTTGTTATAAAAATTATTATAAAGAAGTAAAAAAAAGGCTTTATGATACATTTAAGATTATTTATGCAAAAAATTTAAATGAAATAGTTTCTATTATAAAAAAATACAAAATAACTCATATTGTACTTTCATCTAAATATTTTGATCCAAGCTATTTAAATAAAGAAAGACTTTATTGGGAACCATTTAATGAATTTATTAAGAAACTTACAAAAGAAAGATTTTTTTTATTTGCTGATAAAAATGCCCCTTGGGTTGTGTTTTTAAATAATAAATACTGGGTTGTGGAAACAAAGAAAATATTATGTTTTTAATTTCTCAAAAATTTAAATTTTTTTTAAGTTTTTTCTTAACTATAGGAATATTGTGGGCTTTGATAAAATTCATTGGTTTACACAATTTATTCGTTACTTTTAAAAAAATCAAAATAAAATATGCATTAATGGCTTTTTTTCTATCTTTAAGTTTCCCATTTTTTGGTGCCTTACGTTGGCACTGGCTTTTAAAAGCAATTAATCAAAATTTATCTATTTTAAATTGTTTTGCTTTAACTATAGGGACATGGCCTCTTAATGTATTTTTACCTTCAAGAACAGGAGATTTTTTTAGAGTGGTCTTTCTTAATAGAAATATTTCAAAAGCTAAAGTTTTTGGTAGTATTATTGCTGAAAAGCTCTTAGATATAGCTTGTTTATCTATAATTGGTCTTTTTGGTAGTATTTTTATAAAAAATAAAAAATTTACAATAATTTTTATTGGCATTTTGATATTGATTACTGTTTCAATTCAAGTTTTATTTTTTTTGGAAAAATGGCTTAGAGATAAAAATATTCAGCTGTTAAATAAATTAAACCTAGCTATACAAGGTATGAATATTTTATCTCTTTATCCTAAGTTTTCTATTATTGCAGCATTCTGGTCACTTATAAATTGGTCACTTTCTATAGTCCAAGTTTTTTTATTTTTTAAAGCTTTTGATATTTATGTTTCTCTTATAGAAATATCTGCTCGTCTTCCATTAAGCATATTCATTGGCATATTACCTATTACGTTAGCAGGTATAGGTACGAGAGATACAGCTATGCTCTTTTTGTTTAAAGAATTTGCACCATTATCTATAATTTTTAGTGTATCTATTTTTTATACTTTATATAGTTATTTTCTTTATGGTTTATTAGGTATTCCATTTTTTATTTATTTATCAAGTCAATGCAAGTCCTAATCTTGCTTTTTCCAAATAATTATTTTTCCTTTTTTGAATGGTATAATTTTTATTTTTTTATAATAACTTGGTATCATTTCAAAAATTTTTTTAATAAATGAGAGTTGAATAGGATAACCCTTACAAAATGGTGTAAAGTATCTTGAAAAACATTTTTTGATTAGAAACATAAAAGGCTTATTTGTATCACATAATTTTTGTACCATTTCAAGACTATAATCTAAATCATAAGTAATAAGGCAATCTATCTTTTTTTGTTTTATGACAGAGATAATTTCTTTAAATCTTTCAGGCACAAATAATATTTCATCTTCAAAAAAATAAGGTAATGCAGATTCTTTTTTACTCATAAAATAAATAGATGGATTATAAAATAAAAAAGCATATATTTTTTTACCACAATGATTATTTAAGTATTTTACCAATTTTTTTGTCAATTTATATTCACTTTTAAATTCCAAACAGTAATTTTTTGTATAGTAAAAAGCACATATATAAAAGATAAGTGGGACTAGCAAACAACAAAAAAATATAGCTTTTACTAATCTTTTTTGCTTAAAGATGTAAGGAATACACCAACCCAACCATAAAGAAATTATAGGCATAAGTGGTAAATAATAATGAAATGCCCACCATCCTCCTGAAATAGCACCTAAAAAAGAAAAAATAAGATAAGAAAAGAGAAAAAATTTTACAAATTTTTCCTCTTTCGGTAAGTATTGATAGCCTAAAATTATGGCAAAGATTAAAAATATAAAGGAAGAAGCTGTAAGGGAATAGATGGAGCGAAATAGATGATACCAGGCAGGACCAACAAAGATTGAGTTTGATTTTGTCCTGTAAATAATAATTTGGTAAATTAATTGTTTTATTCCCAAAACTAAGGCGCCGTGAATTAAAAACAACATTACTGGAATGCATAAACTAAAAAGATAAACAGATAAGTCTTTGATTTTTTTCTTACTTTGAAAATAAGTAAAAATTAAAAAATGAAAAATTAGTAAGAAAGTTGTTTGACTTACAAGGATAGAGAAACCAGAAAAGATACCGCAAAGAAAAAGGAACTTTTTATTTTTACCTTCATAAAGCAAGTAAAAGTAAATGGTTATAAGACAAGGTAATATTATAAATATCTCCTTACCTGTAACTCCTCGCATAATGGGTGACCAAGAAAGATAGGCAAAAATAAATGCAGAAATTAAGGCTTTTTTTTCATCTAATAATTTGCAACCTATTAAATAAACAAAGAGCACACTTAAGGTATTATAAAGAATAACAAAAACCCTGATAGCTTTTGGATTAGTACCAAAGAGTTTAAAAGCAGTTGCATAAATTAAAGGAAGTCCTGGAAGACGATTAAAAAATCTTGTTTCATAAATTTCTTTTCCCTTTAGCCAAAAATACCCTTGATAGGCATATGCACCTTCGTCTGGATGCATTGGACAATTTATATAAGGAATGCGGATAATGATGGCAAATAGAATGATTAATAAAAGTTTCTTTGTATTTGGCATGTTGGAATTTTTATTAAAAATTTTTATTTGTCAAGTTTTTTCTTCTTGGTATACTTAGACTATGATTGCTATAACAGTTGATTGTGAACAATGGAATATGCCTGCTTTACGTGGAAAGGATGTTACTGAAAATAATAATACAGAATTTAGCAAAAAAGGAAATGAGATTTTACTCAAAATACTAAAAGCATTTAATATTAAAGCTACATTTTTTATTACAGGGTTTTTTGCTAAAAGAGAAAAAAAACAGGTTAAATACATAGCTAGTGAAGGTCATGAAATAGCTTCTCATGGTTATCTCCACAATTATAGAATTAATCCTAATATAGATTTAAAAAAAGATATTCTTAAATCAAAAGAAATATTAGAAGAAATTACAGGTTTAAAAGTAGTTGGTTTTAGGGCACCTCAACTTCAATTTTCTTTTAAATTGTTAAAAGTATTGGCAGAACTTGGGTTTAACTATGATAGTTCCCTACATCCAGCATGGCTTCCTGGATTTTATAATAATATTAAATACCCTTTGTCTCCATATAAGCCTTTTAATTTAGGAATTAAAGAAATTCCAATAGGAGTTGTGCCCCATTTAAGATTGCCTATTGGATGGTTGTGGTTAAGAAATATTGGACATTGGTGGACAAGTATAGGCATTAAATTATTGCTAAAAAAGAACATACCTGTAGTTATCTATGTTCATTCTTGGGAATTTACAAAAATCAAAAGCAAGTATGTTCCTTTTTATCTAACTAGAAATACTGGAGAAAAATTTTGTTTGGAATTCATTAAACTTTTAGAAAGATTCAAACATTACGATTTTATAACTCTTTCTGAGATATAGTCCTTGCCGTTTCGATCTTTTCAATTATATATAGTTTTGGTTTTTTTGTTAAAATTAAACTTAAAGAAATCATATCTGCTATAAAGCCTAGAAATAAAAAGTTTACACCTACAATAATTAATAAAATGCTTAATAAAAGCAAAGGAAGGTGTTCAACAGCAAGATGGACATGAAAGAAAAACTTCTCAATAAGTAAGTATACATCTATGAGAAATCCTGTTCCTGAGAGTAAAAGACCGATGGTGCCAAATATGTGCAAAGGACGCTTAAAATAAGAGATAAGATACTTTACAGTCAATAAATCTAAAAATCCCCTTATGAATCTAGAAGCACCATATTTAGAATTTCCATGACGTCTTTTCCTTATATGAATTGCCTCTTCGGTAATCTTAAAACCTTTCCAGGCAGCTAAGACAGGAAGAAACCGATGCATCTCTCCATAGATTTGGATCTCTTGAGCAACTTCTTTTTTAAAGGCTCTCATACCACCAACAACGTCATGAAGTCCATTGAGTTTGAAGAGATGCACAATTAAAAAGTTAAATATGCATGAAGGGATTGCTTTTTTAAATAAAGAATCTGATTTACTTCTATTTTTTCTCCATCCACATACCACATGATAACCATCTTCTAATTTTTTAAGTAATTTCGGTATATCTTTTGGATCATGCTGTAAATCTGCATCCATGGTAATAATGTTTTCCCCTTCAGCATTTTCCAACCCTGCTGCAATGGCCGCACTTTGACCAAAGTTAGAAAGGAGTTTGACAATTTTTATTGTACTATCACGTCTTGCGAATTGATGTAAAATGTTTAAAGAGTTATCTGAACTTCCATCGTCCACAAAAACAATTTCATATTTCTTGCCAATAGATTCTAAAACAGGCTTTAGCTCTTTATAAAGAATTTCAAGATTTTTTTCTTCATTATAAACTGGAATTATTACTGATAAATACTTTCCACTCACCAAAAAATTTATATTCAAATGTCTAAAGATAGTCAATAGGTTTTGAATTAATGTTGTTATATGGTATATATAAAAAATTATGAAGAAATTTTTATTTTTACTGTTACTTATTTTCCTTATAGGTTGTTTTCCAAGTAAAAGACTTACCATTGGTATGACTGGTTTAATTTTAGAAAGTGTAGGCAAGGCATGTAATAAGAGTGCAAATCCAGAAATTATTAAAAGTGGGTTGCCTGCCTATTTAATGCTTATAGATGGTCTTATTGAAGATTGGCCTGAAAATGAAAGGTTATTAATTGCTGGAGCACAGACTTATTGTTCTTATGCAATGTTTATAGAAGAAGAAAAAAGAGATTTAGCTAAAAGATTATATTTAAAAGGGAAAAGATATGCATTAAAAGTTTTATGTAAAAATAAAAAATTTAAATCTGCATTAAATAAACCTCTAAATGAGTTTGAAAAAGTGCTTAAATTATTTTCTAAAAAATATGTGCCTGCATTATTTTGGACAGCTAGTTGTTGGTTGGGTTATATTCAATTAAGTTTGGATTCAGTTGAAGCTTTAGCTGATTTACCTAAGGCTATTTCTATAATAGAAAGGGTATTAATGTTAAATGAAAAATTTTATTATGGAAGTCCTCATCTATATTTAGGTATATATTATGCTGCAAGACCTAAAAGCTTGGGTGGTAATTTAAATAGAGCGAAATTTCATTTTAAAAAGGCATTTGAGATTAGTAAGGGAAAATTTCTTATGGCTTATGTATTTTATGCTCAATATTATGCCAGACAAAAATTTGATAAAAAATTATTTATTGAAACTTTAAAAAAAGTAATAGAAACTCCTCAAGATATAGAACCAAATCTTACTTTGGCTAATACTATAGCAAAGGAAAAAGCAAAAAAACTTTTAGAGAAAGTAGATGAATATTTTTAGGTGTTTTATATTTTTATTGATCTTATCTATTTGCTCAATAGTTT
Organism: Candidatus Desulfofervidus auxilii; assembly: GCA_030262725.1. Lineage (NCBI taxonomy): Bacteria > Pseudomonadati > Thermodesulfobacteriota > Candidatus Desulfofervidia > Candidatus Desulfofervidales > Candidatus Desulfofervidaceae > Candidatus Desulfofervidus > Candidatus Desulfofervidus auxilii. The sequence goes on from JAJSZS010000018.1 coordinate 18,627, forward strand.
ATGCAAAGGAGAATTTTACTATAAAAATTGCTACATTGGCGCCAGAAGGTAGTACTTGGATGAAAATATTTAATGAGTTTAATAGAGAAATAATAAGAAAGACAAATGGGAATGTTCGTTTTAAGGTTTATCCAGGAGGTGTTTTAGGCGATGAAAGGGATATGGTGAGAAAGATTAGGATAGGGCAAATCCATGGTGGTGGTTTTACTGGTCTAGGATTGAGTATGATTTATAAAGATATTCTTGCTCTGCAAATTCCATTTTTGTTTAAAGATTATAAAGAAGTAGATTATGTCTTAAATAAAATGGAAAAAAGATTTAGAGAAGGTTTTAGAAAAAAAGGATTTATATTATTAGGTTTTGCTGAGGTAGGTTTTATTTATCTTTTTTCCAATGTACCTATAACTGATTTAAAAGATATAAAAGGGCTTAAATTTTGGATTTGGGAAGGTGATAAGATTGCTAGAGTTGTTTTTAATAAGTTAGGAATAATACCTATTCCTTTGGAAATACCTGATGTGTTATTAGCCTTACAGACAAATTTAATAGATGTAGTATTTAATTCTCCATTAGGTGCGGTTGCTTTACAATGGTTTAGTAGGGTGAAATATATGATAAATGTACCTTTAAGTTATGGGGTAGGGGCAATTTTAATAAAAGATAAAATATTTGAAAGGCTTCCTTCTCAATATCAAAAGATTCTTAAAGAATCAGCAGAAAAATATTTCAATAAATTAAATAAAAAGGCAAGGGAAGAAAATGAAAAAGCAATATCTGTAATGAAAAAGCATGGAATAAAGATTATAGAATTATCAGAAGAAAAAATTGCAGATGCTATAAAATTATCTCAGAAAGCAGCAATGGAATTAGCAGGAAAGGAGTTTTCAAAAGAAATATTGGATAAGATTTTATTTTATTTAAGAGAATATAGAAAGTGAAAAAATTTATTAATATTTTAGAAAAAATTGAAGATGGCTTTCTTATTTTTCTTTTTCTTTCTCTTTTATGTCTTTCTATTTTGCAAATTATATTAAGAAATTTTTTTTCTACAAGTATTTTTTATATAGAAAATATAACAAGATATTTGGTGCTTTGGATTGGACTTTTAGGTGCATCTATAGCTATAAAAGAAGAAAAGCATATTTCTATTAATATATTACCTGTCTTAATTTCAAGAAAATGGAATTTAATCTTAAATACTATAATAAATCTTTTTTCATTTATCATCTGTATTTTTTTGACTTATGCAGCCATAAAATTTATTAAAGATGAATATTGTATTTCACATTATACGTTATTTGCTGAAATTATACTTCCTTTAATATTTCCTTTAATGGCTATAAGATTTTTAAGTAAATCAATAATGAGTTTTATTTTATTCCTAAAAAGTACATGATTTTAATAAATATTTTATTCATTCTCCTTGCTATTATAGGTACTCCCCTTTTTATCATTATTGCTGCTTTTACTCTTTTATCTTTTTACAAAACAAACATAGACTTTTCAGCCATTATGATAGAAATTTGCCGCATTGCTCATACACCTTTGCTTATTGCCATTCCATTATTTACTTTTGCTGGTGCAATTCTTGCAAAAAGTAACGCACCAAAGAGATTGGTCAGATTTTCTAAAGCAGCTTTTGGTTGGTGTCCAGGTGGATTGGCTATTGTTGTTCTTTTTGTCTGTGCATTTTTCACTGTACTTACAGGTGCATCTGGTGTAACTATTCTTGCTTTGGGAAATTTATTATTTCCTTCCCTATTAAAAGAAGGTTATTCAGAAAGATTTTCTTTGGGATTGATTACTATTTCTGGAAGCTTAGGATTATTATTTCCCCCTAGTTTGCCTTTAATTATTTATGGAGTAATAGCTAAAGTAAATATTGATCAATTGTTTATAGCTGGAATATTACCAGGATTATTTTTAATTTTTTTACTTTCTACATTTTGCATATTTAAAGGTTTTGATTTACCAAAAAGTAATTTTTCTTTAAATGAACTTTTAATAGCAGCAAAAGAAGGATTTTGGGAGATTATTTTACCTGTTATAGTAATGGGTGGTATTTATAGTGGAAAATTTGCATTAAGTGAAGCAGCTGCAGTTACAGCTTTTTATGTTTTAATTGTTGAACTTCTTATTAAAAAAGACATAAGATTAAAAACACTATTTTCTATAATCAGACAGAGTATGATCTTAGTAGGTAGCATCATTATTATCCTTGCCTGTGCTTTGGCTTTTACTAATTATTTAATAGATGCAGAAATTCCAATGAAAATATTAGAAATATTTAAAACTCATATTAAAAGTAAAATTTTATTTTTAATTTTTCTTAATATTTTTTTATTAATTGTTGGTTGTATGATGGATATATTTTCTGCTCTATTAATCGTTATTCCACTTATTGTTCCTATGGCTAGGGCTTATGGAATAGATTTAATCCATTTAGGCATTATTTTTTTAACAAACTTAGAAATTGGTTATATTACCCCTCCTGTAGGTATAAATTTATTTATTTCAAGCCTTTGTTTTGAAAGACCGATTTTAAAATTATATCTAGCTTCTCTTCCTTTTCTTGGGATTCTTTTATTCGGATTGATTGTTATTACTTATATGCCAAATTTAAGTTTATTTTTATTGAGAATTTTATAACAATTCATGTCCAAGCTTTCTTTTAAAAGTATAATTAAAAGGGTCTATAACAAGTTTTTTACCTGCACTTTTAACACTCTTTGAAGGTAGGGTAAAAGGCAATGATATTAAAAAAACACTTGTTCCAATTCCAATGCCTATTAAACCTATTGGTCTAGCTAATAAAAGATCCCATATAATTAAATCACTCTCTCCTTCATTTGCCATAACAGGAATGGTTGAAAAAATAAAACAAAATATCATTATCAAAATTGCTAATTTTCTCATTTTATAAACCTCCAAAAAATTTAATCCAAAATACCATTAAGTTTAAAAATGTGCAAGATAAACTTGCATATCTTTTAAGTTGTTGTAATCTTTAATATCCATGAAATCCATTAGGGTTATTGAGGCTTATCAACACAATTTAAAGCATATAAGTTTTGATTTACCTTTAAATGCCCTTACTGTTATTACTGGAGTAAGTGGGGCAGGTAAATCTTCTTTAGCCTATGATGTGCTTTATGCAGAAGGACAACGCCGCTATATTGAAACTTTTTCACCTTATGCCAGACAATTTATTGAACGTTTAGATAAACCAGCAGTAGAAAGGATTGAAGGGATACTTCCTGCTATCGCCATTGATCAACATCATCCAGTTAAAACCTCACGCTCTACTGTAGGCACTATGACTGAGATTACTGATTATGTAAAACTGCTTTTTTCACAAATAGCTGTACTTCATTGTGAGAGATGTGGCAGACCTGTAAAAGAATATGATCCTCAAGAGATTGTAAAAATTTTATTAGATAAGGCAATTAATAAAAAGTGTATAATCTGTTTTCCATATAAGATAATTTCAATTGAAGAGACTAGGAAAGGATTAATCAGATTAGGATTTGATCGGATATGGGTAGGGGAAATAAAAAATTTAGATGATATTTCGCTTAAAGTTGGTGAAAAAATTGAGATCTTGGTAGATCGCTTGATTATCTCAGCGAAAGCACAGAGTCGCTTACAAGAAGCAATAGAGATGGCAATGAAATTTGGTCAAGGAGAAGTGATAATCCATATACTACCTGAAGAAATACTTAAATTTAGTCAGGCTTATGCTTGTCCATATTGTGGTATCATTTACAAAAAACCACAGCCAAATCTTTTTTCTTTTAATAGTCCTTTAGGCGCCTGTGAGACCTGTAGGGGATTTGGGAAAATCATAGGTTATGATATGGATTTAGTTATTCCAGATAAGAATAAGAGTTTGGCAGAAGGGGCAATAAAGATTTGGAAAAAAGAAAGCTATGAATATGAAGAATTAATAGAATTTTGCCAGAGAAAAGGTATACCTATTCATGTTCCTTTTGCTAAATTATCCCCTGAAGCAAAAAGACTTATTATAGAAGGAGATGAGGATTTTGATGGTATTAAAGGTTTCTTTGAATGGCTTGAAACCAAAAGTTATAAGATGCATGTCCGTGTGTTTCTTTCTCGCTATCGTGGCTATTTTACCTGTCCAACATGTAATGGAACAAGATTTAAAAAAGAAGCATTACTTTATAAATTAAAAGGGAAAAATATTGCCGAAATTTACGCTATGACTATTGATGAAGCATTTGATTTTTTTTCTCAATCCTGGCCAAATTTGAATCCAGCAACAAAACTCCTAATTGATGAAATTTGTAAAAGACTTCAATATTTGAGAGAAGTAGGGGTAGGTTATTTAACTTTAGACCGTCAATCACGTACCTTATCTGGAGGTGAAGTAGCAAGAGTAAATTTAACAAGAGCATTAGGTTCATCATTGGTAAATATGTTATTTATTTTGGATGAACCAAGCGTTGGTCTCCATCCTAGGGATAATGCTCGGTTAATAAAGATTTTAAAAGATTTAACAAAAGAAAACACAGTAGTTGTGGTAGAACATGACCCTGACATTATTAAAGCAGCAGATTATGTTTTAGACTTAGGGCCAGGGGCAGGGGAAAAAGGTGGGAAAATTCTTTATTTTGGCCCATTTAATGGATTATTAAAAGCAAATAATTCTATTACAGCTCAATATTTAAGTGGGAAAAAATGTATTCCTTTGCCAAAAAAAAGACGAAAACCTAAGGGATGGTTAGAGATAAAAGGAGCAGCAGCGCATAATCTAAAAAATTTAAACATTAAAATACCTTTAGGAGTTATGGTCTGTCTTACAGGTGTCTCTGGCTCAGGTAAGAGTACCCTTGCTTTAGAAATTCTTTATAAAGGCATAAAAAAAGAAAAGGGAATGTTTGTAGGACAACCAGGAAAATATAAAAGTATTTCTGGTCTTGAAAGAATACAGGATGTAATCCTTGTAGATCAAACCCCTATTGGTCAAACACCAAGAGCAAACCCTGCTACTTATCTTGGTATATTTTCATCTATCCGTAAGTTCTTTGCCTCTTTACCTGAAGCAAAGAAAAGGGGCTATACTCCTGGCACTTTTTCTTTTAATAGCCCTGGTGGAAGATGTGAAGTTTGCCAAGGAGCAGGTGTAGAAAAAGTAGAGATGCAGTTTCTTTCTGATGTCTATCTTACCTGTCCTGCCTGTCAGGGAAGACGTTATCGACAAGAGGTATTGGAGGTTACATATCAAGGAAAAAGTATTGCTGATGTATTAGATATGACATTTAATGAAGCCAATTCCTTTTTTGCCAAGGTGCTTGAAATAAAGAAACAATTTTCTTCTGTCTTTGAAGTGGGCTTAGATTATTTGCGTCTTGGGCAACCTATTAACACACTTTCTGGAGGAGAAGCCCAAAGGCTTAAATTGGCTAGTTATTTAAAGATTGGTTATGGTAAGTATCTTTTTATCTTTGATGAACCTACTGTTGGTCTTCATTTGGCAGATATAGAATGTCTTTTAAGAGCATTTAATCACCTCTTGGAAAAAGGTCATTCTCTGCTTATCATAGAACACAATTTGGAAGTCATAAAAGTGGCTGATTATATTATTGATTTAGGACCAGAAGGGGGGCCAAATGGTGGAGAGATTGTTGCTTATGGGACACCAGAAGAAATAATTAAAAATGAAAAAAGTTATACTGGAAGATGTTTAAAAGAGGTAATTAAAAATGCGATGGTATGAAATTACAATTAATTTACCTCTTGTTTTATTGGGAACAGTTTATGATTTTTTATGGTTATACACAAATGGGCTTAATGTGAAAAAAGAAAAAAACAATTTTTTAATTAAAGCTTATTTATTTTCTTCATCTCCTGAAAGTTTTTTAAAAAAATTCAATAAATTTTTAAATCCATTGGTAAAACGGCATAATGTTTCTTATCAAATTTTAACAATAAAAAACCCATCTAATCCTATTAATGATTTTCTTCTTGTGCCAATCCCTAATTCATATATTCCTTCATTTGGTATTCCCATTTTGCTTCAAAGGGGGAAGGCATTTGGCAATGGCAGACATCCCTGTACTATTTATTGTCTAGAAGCTTTAAAAGATATTTTTTATGAAAAATTTAATTACAGAGTCTTAGACGCTGGAACAGGAACAGGGATTTTAGCCATTGGTGCTGCAAAGTTAGGAGCAAAGGAAATAATAGGAGTAGAAATAAATCCTGAATCTGTTAAGGAGGCTCAAGAAAATGTGAAATTAAACAATTTGACAGATAAAATTAAAATTTTACATTGTTCAGTAACAGAAATAAAAGGAGAGTTTAACTTAATTTTTGCTAATCTTTATGGTATTCTCCTTAAACAGATTGCTCCAATTTTAGTAAAACAGCTTACTTCAGGTGGCTGGCTTGTTTTAGGAGGGATGATTGTCCCAGATGATGATGTAGTTGTTTCTATATTTAATAAATTTGGTTTAAAAGAATTCAAACGTTTTCAAGATGAAGAATGGAGTGTCGCAATTTTAAAAAAATTATAAGAGGTTGAAAATGAAAATTTTTTTAGGCTTTATTTTAAGCTATCTTATTGGTTCTATTCCAGTAGGTATTTTAATATCTAAAAGATATTCTCAAATAGATATTCGAAAGGCAGGCAGTGGTAATATTGGAGCAACAAATGTAGCAAGAGTGGTAGGAAAAAAAGCAGGACTTATTACACTTATAGGTGATATGCTTAAAGGTGCATTACCTGTATTATTTTTCTTAATTTTTTTAGGTACAGAAAATTGGCAAAAACAAACAATAGTTGCATTGGCAGGATTTTTTGCTTTTCTTGGGCATTTATTCCCTGTGTATTTAAAATTTAAAGGTGGAAAAGGAGTAGCTACAGCTACAGGTATATTTCTTGTGCTTTCTCCACTTGCAGTATTATTTGGTACATTAATATTTTTAGGTGTATTATGGCGTTGGCGGTATGTTTCATTAGCTTCTCTTTCGGCTTCAGCCTCTTTACCAGTACTTATTGGCCTTTTTTCTGATAAAAAAGTTTATATTCTTTTAGCAGTGGCAATTGCTTTTCTTATTTTTTACCGACACAAAGAAAATATTCATCGTCTTCTTACAGGTACAGAACACAAGTTTAAATGATATGGGAATTATAAAAGTTTTACCACCTAATTTAGTTAATCTTATTGCTGCTGGTGAAGTAATAGAACGCCCAGCTGCTGTAGTAAAAGAATTACTTGAAAATGCTATTGATGCCAATGCTAATCTTATTAAAGTGGAGATAAGAAAAGGTGGTAAGGAATTGATAAAAGTAGAGGATAATGGTATTGGCATCTTAGCTGAGGATTTATCCCTAGCTGTAAAGCGTCATACTACTAGTAAAATTAATTCAGAAGAAGACCTTTTTCAGATTCATACTTTGGGTTTTCGAGGTGAAGCCCTTGCTAGTATTGCAGCAGTTTCTCATTTGCGTTTAGCTAGTCGACCAAAAACACAACTTTGGGGTAAAGAGATTTTTGTTGTTGGTGGAGAAATAAAGGAAGAAAAAGAAATAGGTATGGCTGTAGGTACTATTGCAGAAGTAAAAGAACTGTTTTTTAATACACCTGCTAGAAAGAAATTTTTAAAAAAAGATACTACGGAGGCTGCTCATATTTATGAAACAGTAATAAAATTAGGTTTAGCTTATCCTAAAATCCATTTTTGTTTAAAAAGTGAAAAGCGTTCCCTTCAACTTCCTTCAACAACTGATTTAACAGAAAGAATAGGTCAAATATTTGGTCTTGATTTGGCAAAATCACTAAAACATATTGAAGTAGAATCTGGTGTAGTGATAATAAAAGGAATGATGGCATCTCTTGAATTTAGCCGCCTTACACCTCAAAATATGTATTTTTTTGTTAATGGACGTTGGGTAAGAAATGTCTTACTTAATCAAATAGTATATAAAGTACTTGAGAGTAGCTGGCCAAAAGGGAGATATCCATTTTTAGTTATTTTTATTACATTACCAAAAGATATGGTAGATGTAAATGTCCATCCAACTAAACAAGAAATAAGATTTAAAGACCCTCATTCCATTCAAGAGGCTTTAGAAAAGGCTTTAAAGAAAATTATGGAAGAACGATTATTTTCTTTTACTTCTTTTGAATCAGATATACCTATTTCTTTGGAAAAATCTTCTTTCAAAATAAAAGAGCCGGAAATAGCTTATGAAAAAGCACATCTTCCTGATTTTACTCCTTCCTTTCGAATTATTGGTCAATTATGGGGAAGTTATATTATATGTGAAACTGAAGAGGAATTGATATTAATTGATCAACATGCTGCCCATGAACGTCTTATTTATGAAAAGATAAAACAGCTTTATGAAGAAGACAGACCTCAAACACAAGAATTACTTACTCCAATACTTTTAGAAATTTCTCCAACAGAAATAGAAATTTTTGAAGAAATTTTACCTCATTTAGAAAAGATGGGATTTAGTTTAGAACCTTTTGGTGAAAGGACTTATTTGGTTCGTGCAGTGCCTGGTTTATTAATTAAAAAAGATATACGTAGCCTTTTAGAAAAAGTATTAACAGATCTTCAATTTATAAGACCGCTTCATTTAAGTGAAATAGTATCTGAATTATTAAAAAGCATGGCATGCCATTTAGCTGTGCGTGCTAATGATATTTTGAGTTTAAAGGAAATGGAATATTTAATTAAAGAAATAAAATCTCTTAAAATTCTTCATTGTCCTCATGGTCGCCCTTTTTATAAAATCTTTACCAAAGAAGAGATTAAAAAATTTTTTTATCGCTCATGAAGCCAAAAATTATTATTCTTACTGGTCCAACAGGTGTAGGTAAAACAGCACTTTCTCTTTCTCTTGCCCAAAAATTTAATGCTGAGATTGTTAACGCAGATTCCATGCAAATTTATAGGTATATGGATATTGGTACTGCTAAACCTAGTCCTGAAGAAAGAAAAATTGTTCCTCATCATCTTATTGATATAAAAAATCCAGATGAAGATTATGATGTTGCTCAATATAGAAAAGATGCAGATAAAGCAATAAGAAATATTTTTAATAAAGGAAAAAATGTATTGGTTGTTGGTGGTACTATGCTTTATTTAAAAATACTTACACATGGTATATTTCCTGCTCCACCATCTGATAAGTTTTTACGTCAACAATTAAAAAATCTAGCAGAAAAAAAAGGAAGAAAATATCTTCATGATTTATTAAAAAAAATTGATCTTGAAGCAGCTAATCGCATTCAACCATCAGATATTATACGTGTTATAAGAGCAATTGAAGTATATAAACTTACTGGAAAACCTATTTCTTGGCATCAAAAACAACATCGTTTTAGTGAAAAACCTTATGATTATTTAAAAATATGCCTTTATCGTCCAAGAGAAGAGCTCTATCAACGTATTGAAAAGCGGGTAGAAGAGATGTTTGCTCAGGGTTTGGTAGAAGAAGTAGAGAATTTATTAAAAATGGGCTATACAGCAAAACTAAAACCTATGCAGGCTATTGGTTATCGTCATGTAATAGCATATCTTCAAGGTAAATATGATTTAGAAGAGACAAAAAGACTATTAAAAAGAGATACTAGACGCTATGCTAAACGACAATTAAGTTGGTTTAGGCAAGAAAAAGATATTGAATGGTATTCAATAGAGGAAGAAAAAAGGATAGAGAATGCGATTGTTCGTTTTTTGGAAAAATAGAATTATTTTAATCATTTTATTTTTGTTTTTAAAACCTATTTTAGCTAATGGGTGGGAAACGATTATTGCTACAGGTAATGCTCCTTTAAGAGAAAATCTAGTTAAAACTCAACAAGAAGCAGTTAAAAATGCTTTAATGAATGCAATAAAAACAACTGTTAATATTATTTCTCCTTATGTGCCCAATTCTGTTTATAAAAATATATTTGAGGTTATTAAAACTTATAGCCTTCTTGAAGAAGAAAGAGATGAGGATTCTTATCATGTACAGATAGAAGTAGAAATAAATTGGGAAAATTTAGCCAAGCGATTAGATAGTCTTGGTATTATTGAAACAAATCAAGGTGAAAAAATTCTTCTTTTTTTCCTTCTACCAGAAGGTATTGATTTTAAAACACCTCTCCTCTCATTTTGGCAACGTTTTTTTCTATTATTTAATTTTTTACCAATTTTCAAAGAAAATTTATATAAAGAACAGGTTTCTGATTATACTTTTCAAAAAGGTATCCCTTTTTTACTTAATTTTATCCTTGAGACCAAACCCAATGAGATTGAAGGTTGGCATTTGAATTTTAATGTTGAACTAATTTATACAATTTATCATGAAACTATTTATAAAGAGTCAATAGAAAAATTTACTCATGAGTCTGATATAGAAACTCTTATTCGAACTGCTTTAAAATATACACAAGATATCGCTTATAACTTAGCACAAAGATTATCTCTTTGGTTAGAAAATCATAAAAAAAGAGAAATTACTTATTTTGAAATAATTTTTAAAGATATTTCAGATTATAATGAAATTTTTACACTTTGGGAAAAAATAGAAAAAATTAGTGGTATTAGAATATACTTAAAAGAAGTTTCTGCAAAAAAAACAATATACACAGGCAGGTATGAAGGAACAATGTCAGAACTTATTAATCAATTAGGTGGTTTAGGATTGGTGATAAAAGGAATAAGAGGCAATACTATTTATTTAAGTCAAGGAGGATAAGTGTCTTGGCCCAATTTAATTACCTTTTTAAGAATGTTTTTAGTGCCTATTTTGATTATTGCTTTTTTTCAAAAATATATTTGTTTAGCTACTATTGTATTTTTAATAGCTGCCATTACTGATGCTATTGATGGTTTTCTTGCCCGTCGCATTAAACAAACCACCACTTTAGGTGCTTGTCTTGATCCTATTGCAGATAAAATTTTACTTTCTTCTTCTTTTGTTCTACTTGCTTGGTATAAGTATTTACCTTCTTGGCTAGCTGTAGTTGTAATTTCACGAGATATATTTATTCTTTTAGGAGGGTTGCTTTTATTCTTATTTAATATTCCTTTTGAAGTTCGCCCTTCAATTCTAGGTAAATTCACTACTTTTATTCAAATAATTACTATACTTGCAGTTTTAATTCACATTCAAAAACTTTTGCCTTTACCTCCTCTTTCTTTCTTTTATTTTTTAACCTTAATTTTCACAATAAGCTCTGGTTTACAATATGCTTATATAGGCTATAAAAAAATTTCTTAATATTTTTTTTCAAAATAATCATTGATTATCTTAGCATGATCAAAGACAATAGGAGAAGGCAAATTTTTCTGATTAAATATTCCCAAAGATTTAGCATCATCTCCTGCTTTAGGTATTCCTTTTGCTTTAGCAATATAAACAGTTGTAATTGTATGTTGGCGAGGATCACGATTTGGCTCTGAATAAGTATGAAATTGGCGAATAAGCTCTACTTCAAGCCCTGTTTCTTCTTGTGCTTCTCTAATGGCTGCTTCTTCTAATGATTCTCCATAATCTACAAAACCACCAGGTAATGCCCAACCATAAGGAGGATTTTTTCGTTCAATAAGAATAATTCCACCTTCTGTTTCAATAATAATATCTACAGTTGGAATAGGATTTTTATAAATAAAAACATCTTTACCACAATATGGACAACTAATGATCTTTTTTTGCACCATTTTATGTTTGTATTTCTGATTTTTTTTCCTCTAATGTTTTCTTCTCCTTTTCTATTTGGGTTTCTAAAGCCGTATGAACTTGAGTTAAATTCTTATCTAAAGTGGAGATCTCCTCCAAAAGCTGTTTGACTTCCTCGTTCTGCAAAGGATTTTCCTCGCTTTTGAGATGCAATTCATATACTTTATTTCCTAATTCAGCAAATTTTCCTGCAATTTTTAATTGTAATCTTTTTACTTCTAATTTGTGTTTTGCTACTGTAGCACTTTCTTTTGTTTTTTCTGCCACTTTTTGCGCTTTTTCCATTACTACTTCCATTGCCTTATAAAGACTTTCCTTTACCTGCCGCCATGCTTCCACTGCCTTCATATTTTCCTCCTTCAATTTTCCTTATTATCAGATAAGCATAAGTATTCCTCTTGTCAAGGAAACAACTTGACATAGGCTTTTGATTAATTTTTAAAAAGCAATTGCCTATTATTGTAGCGAGAAGAAACTTTTGATGTTATATGTGAAGAAGAAGGTTTACAACCTCTTATTAGGATAGGTGGTTTAGAGGTACTAAACCTTGTGGCAGAAGCAAGAAGGCTTATGCCCAAATTTTGCAAGCGAAACTTCACATATCCCTAGAATGGTAGGCAACATTGCAGAAAGGTTTAAAATGCTTGACATACTTGATATTATGACAACAATTCATAGTGAAAGGGGAATTGGAATGGGAAAAGTAGTAGAGAAAATAAAGGTCATAAATGTCTTTAAGTCAGAAAGAGCAATCAAGATCGAGGCTGTTGATACAGGAGACTATGCTTTGGAAATGTGTGGTAGAGCGGGTGAATTTAATGTTCTGGTAGAACCAGAAGGAGATTTTAATGGCAACGTCGCCTAACAGGGTATGTGATTTGCTCACGCAAACTCTTACGGGCTTTGCATACTTGCCAACCGTTAAGTGAAACTCGCCGTCGCTTTGAAAAGATTTAAAGTCGAAAATGAAATAAAATAAGAGGTGGCAAAAATGAAAAAATCGCTTGACAGGATAAAGGAAATTCTTAAAAAGCACAAAAAAGAGCTAAAAGAAAAATATGGTGTTAAAGAAATCGGCATTTTTGGT
>JAJSZS010000019.1 GCA_030262725.1 Candidatus Desulfofervidus auxilii
GTTACTTCTAAAAAGGGATTTTGAAAAAATTATCTTTTTATGCAATAAAAATGTGCGTGCTTTTAAGTTTTTGCGTTCCTGTCTTTATGATGTTGATTCAAGAATTTATTGGTCAGCAATAGAGGCTATAGCTAAATTAATGCAAGTGTGGTGGCAAGAGAATAAAAAAGAAAAAGTGAGGGAGTTTATACGAAATCTTTTTTGGTCTATGAATGACGAATCAGGCGGTATTGGCTGGAATGCACCTCAAACTATAGCAGAGATAATTATCCACATTCCTCAACTACTTGAACCATATGGCAGTATGATGGTTGCTCATGCCTTTGAAGAACCATCATTGGTGAAAGGTGGATTATGGGGTATTGGACGTTTAGGAGAAAGGATAAAAGATTCAGTATCCTTTTTTCAAAATGAAATTTTTTCAAAGGTTTTAAAAATAAATGAACCAGAAACACTAGGGCTTTTTGCCTGGGCAATGGGAGAAGTGAGCTTTAAACCAGCTTTGCCTTATTTAAAAAAGTTATTAAACTGCTCAGAAAAAGTGAAAATCTATGTTCAAGGCAAGTTTTGGGAAAGGAGGATAGCTGAGTGGGCTAAAGAAGCAGTGAAGAAAATAGAGAAATGACGTGAATTAAAAATAATTAAAGTCAACTATAAGCAGATTCAGGATAAATTTAGAGAAAGGATTTATATAAGAAAAAAAAGAGGGATGTGGTAGAAGCCAGATGAGTCTATAGAGTTTTTGTGGCTTAAAAAGCAACTTATCATGGATTAGAAGGGCAAACGTCTTTTTTAACAAAAATCAATCGCGGATTTTGGGAAATGTTTTGACTTAATCATTTACTCTGAGTATAATAAGAGAAGTTAGGAGGAAGAAGATGAGAGAATGTATTTTTTGTAAAATTGTTCAGGGTGAACTCCCAGCGATAAAGGTTTATGAAGATGAGAATGTTTTAGCATTTATGGATATTAATCCACTTAATGATGGTCATACACTTATTATCCCAAAAAGACATGTAGAAACTATTTTTGAAATTACTCCAGAAGAATTAAGTGCAGTGATAAAAATAGCTCAAAAAGTTGCACATGCTATTAAAAAAGGGCTTAGTCCAGATGGTCTTGTTGTAATACAGCTTAATCAAAAAGCAGCAGGTCAAGTAGTGCCTCATCTTCATGTCCATCTTATTCCTCGTTGGGAAAATGATGGTCTTCCTATAGCTCGCTGGGAGCCAATACCTGGAGATATGAACAAAATAAAAAATATAGCCGAAAGAATTAAAAAGGAGTTATAAAATGTTGAGATTAAATGATGTTTTAGAGATGCCTTCTTTAAAGGATAAAAAAGTATTTTTGGTTATCACTGATCAACATAATTTTGCCCAATTTATGCAGACAAGTTTTGGCAGCTCTGCTATTGTTATTTCTCTCCGACCTGAAGAACAGGCTTTAGTAAAAACATTAATGCGTATTTATAAAGATAAAGCTGAACTAGAAAAATTTGTTGCTATAGATTCAGTTACTGGTTTGTTAAACTATAACTTCTTTCTTAGAGAATTAGATAGGGCAATGAATTTAACCAAAAGGACAAGAAAACCGTGTCTTTTAATAATAGGAGAAATTGAATGTGAAAAGGATCATCCAGCAATTGTAGCTATTTTAAAATCAGCTGCAGAGACATTGCAAGAAAATATTCGTAAAATAGATGTAATTGCTCATTTAGGTTTGGGAAAATTTGGTTTTATTTTAAATGCTACAAATTATTCTCAAGGTTCTATTGTTGTTAAACGTTTGCAAGAAAGGTTAAGAAATAGAGTTGGTTTAGACATAAAATTCGGAATGGCAGTTTATATGGGTGAACCTCAAGTGACAAAAGAGGATTTTTTAAAGAGAGCTGAAGAAGCATTGAGATTTGTTAAGAAAGCAGAAACTGAGAGTGTATATTATTTTGTTGAACAGTTTATTTGATATTTTTCTGGCAATTTAAAATAGTATTTTGCTTCTTTAAATTTATTTCTTTTAAGGCAGCCACTTGCATAAATTTGACATTTTTTCTTTAATTCTTCTAAAGCTAATTTATATTGAGTCTCATTCAATATTCCGCTTTTTAAAATCTTTTCAATGGCTTTAATCCTCCATTTATCTAAAGCTTCAACAAGTTTAGAAAGCTGGTCAGGATGTCCTCCTCTTTTTATTACTAATGGTTCAGGTAAAAGATAAACAGGGAACCTGGCAGTGATTCTTAGCCACATATCATAATCTTCACATGCTGGGAATGACTCGTCAAATAAACCTACTTTTTCAAATAGTGTTTTATGCATCATAACAGCAGAAGGACTAATTAAACAACGTTCAAGACTCTTTTCAAACATCATTCCTGATGGTTTTTTATGATATTTTTTAGGATTTACCCTTTTCCCGTTTCTTAGCCAAATTTCTTCTGTTTGGCATATAAGGGCATTATGATGGTTATCAAAAAAATTAATTTGAACCTCTAATTTTTTTGGATACCAAAGATCATCTGAGTCTAAAAAGGCAATAAATTCTCCTTTTGCTGTTTTTATCCCAACATTTCTTGCTTTGCTTACACCATGATGAGGAATAACAATATATTTTAATTTATTTTTATATTGTGCTATAATTTTTGGTGTTTCGTCAGTTGAGCCATCATCCACAATAATTAATTCATAATCTTTATAAGTCTGATTTAATACTGATTCTATTGCCTCTTTTAAAAAATTAGCTCGATTATAAGTTGGAATGATAACACTAACTTTTGGCATTATTTATCAATTTTTTAGCAAAATCTAACCAAATTTCAGGCACCAAAATAAGATAACTGCCCAATTGTCCACTACTTACTGGATGGGGAATGTGTTTTAAACATTGTAAACAATAAGGTATACCCTTTGTTTCCAAAAGTCCGCAAATAAAATAAGCTTCATATTCAATAGGAGTATCAACTACTACTATCCACCTTTCATCCGAAGAATCTTTTTTCTTTTTTGGAAAAGGAATAATTTTACTCATCTTAAAATAAAGCCATTAAAATAAATTGCCCATCTATTAAAGCTTCCGATATAACACCAGGCCGAAGATATTTTTTCTCCATTTGCCATAAATAGAGTAAAAATCCCATAAGTACTAAACTATAAAAATAAGCCTCTTTTGGGAAAGTGTTAAGATAAGTTAAAATAACAGTTAAAAATATAGCTCCAATAACTAAAATATAAAGCAATTTAAAACTCTTTTTTTCACCTAAAACGATAGGTAAAGTTTCTCTTCCTACCATTTGATCACCCTGGATATCAAGGAGATCAAAACAGCAAGTGCGAATAAATGCTAAAATAGATAAATAAGCAAAGACCAAAAAAGCTTTTAAAGGAGGTGAGGAGGGTTTTAAAAAGAATGGGAAAAACGCAGAAATAAAACCCCAGGCAAATGGTACTAAAATAGTCTTTGAACCTGGTAAATTTTTTAATTTTAATTTTAAAACAGGAATTTTTATATTATAAATGATTCCAGCAAAAGTAAGAAAAAGCAAGATAAAAAATGCTGGTAATATAGGCCAAGTGAGATAAAGAGAGAAAATTATACAACCAAGACCAATGATCCAAAATAAAATATAGTATTTTTCAAAAAAATGTCCTCTTGTAGGATCTGTTAGTTTAGTGGCTTCTAAATCTGTAAGGTGGTTTAAAAGATGCATAGCCCAAAGATAGGCAAAGGCAATAAAGGGTAATTTACTTAAAGTACAGTTAAGTAATTTAGCCCCTATTATTGCAAGTGAAGCTCCTCCAAGAGCTGCCCAAAAATTTGTCATTAAAGCCCATTTAAGGGGGTTGTAAAAGATCCATCTTGATGGTTTATCAGCTATAAGG
Organism: Candidatus Desulfofervidus auxilii; assembly: GCA_030262725.1. NCBI lineage: Bacteria > Pseudomonadati > Thermodesulfobacteriota > Candidatus Desulfofervidia > Candidatus Desulfofervidales > Candidatus Desulfofervidaceae > Candidatus Desulfofervidus > Candidatus Desulfofervidus auxilii. The sequence goes on from JAJSZS010000019.1 coordinate 3,879, forward strand.
AGGTCTTCTAATCTAAAAATCACTCGTCGGATTAACCAATATGGAGTGGAAGCTCCAGCAGTAACAGCAACTTTTTTAAACTTTTTTATTTCACTTGCTACAAGTTCTTCTTCAGTTTCGATATGATAAGTTTTTACTCCTTCTTCTTGAGCAATCTGTGCCAACCGGCGTGTATTACCACTCATTTTTCCTCCTACTATAATAAATGCCTCTACATTTTTTGCAATTTTTCTCACCTCTTCTTGCCTTTCATGGGTAGAATTGCATACAGTATTAAATACCTTTACTTCAGGATAACGTCTTTTTAATAAATTAGCTAATTTTTTAAATAACACTTCATTTTGTGTTGTTTGAGCAACCACAATTATTTTTTTAAATGATAATGGTAATTTTTTTACCTCTTCTTCATTATTTATTACTAAGGCTTGCCCCTGAACATATCCACAAAGCCCTTTTACTTCAGGATGTTTTTTTTCTCCAACAATAATAACTTGATAACCTTTTTGGGAGTAACGTTTTACTAATTGTTGTACCATTAATACACGAGGACAAGTAGCGTCAACAACAAAAACATTGCGTTCAATTAATTGCTTTTTGATATCTGGTGGAACTCCATGTGCTCTTATTACTACTACACTTCCAGGCACTGCTTCTTGCGGCGAAGAAATTATTTTTACTCCTTGTTTTTCCAATAATTCTAATACTTGAGGATTATGAATAATGGGGCCAAGAGTAAATATTTTTTGTTTTTTAAATTGTCTAGCTGTTTTAAATACAAGTTCTACAGCCCTTTTTACTCCCATACAGAAACCTGCCTTTTTTGCTAAAATAATTGTCACGATTGACAACCTCTTAAAAAAGATAATAATATTAAATTTGGAAGCGGCTGGGGACTGGTGTCCCCCCTGGACTTCAAATCCAGTGACCGGCACGAAAAGGTGTCGGTGGTGGGTTCGATTCCCATGCGCTTCCGCCAAATTTAGTTAATTAATTTTTTCTTACATTGTTTGTTTTGTCCATAGGTCAAAATAAAAAAGGCCACCTTTAAAGGTGGCCTTTTACTTAAGTTTTTATTATTAACTTTATGCTTTCTTTTCTAATGCTGTTTTCAAATGTTCATATGCTTTTTCTGCTTCTTTAATAGCAGTTTCGTCTTCTAGAGTGGTAATATCACCTAGCTTTTGTCCAGTAATAACTGCCTTAAGTAATCTTCTCATAATTTTTCCACTTCTTGTCTTAGGCACCATATCCACAAAAAGGATAGTTGCATCTGAAGCTACAATTGGCCCAATAGTTTTTCTTAAGTGGATTTTTAATTCTGATTCAAGGTCTGGACTAGCTACAAATCCCTGTTTCAGCACAGTAAAGATAAAGGGTGTTTCACCTTTAATTTCATGAGGTCGTCCAATGCAAGCTGCTTCAGCTACTGCTGGATGCATAATCATAGCTGATTCCACTTCAGCAGTACCAACACGATGACCAGCAACATTGAGCACATCATCTGCCCTACCTAAGACCCATAAATATCCATCTTGATCTTTAACAGCAAAGTCTCCTGTATAATAATACCATTTATTTTCTTCTTTTTTAGAAAATCTTGCCCAATAAATATCAATATATCTTTGAGGATCTTGATATAATGTCATGAACATACCAGGCCAAGGTGTAGTTATAACAAAATAGCCCCTTTCTCCTGGCTTACAAGGATTTCCATTTTCATCTAAAACTTCCATTTTTACTCCAGGAAATGGATAACCATTTGTACCAGGTTTAAGTGGAAAGATTTTTCCTAAACCTGGGAAATGTCCAGTCAACATATGACCTGTTTCTGTCATCCACCATGTGCTTGAAGCAACAATATCTTCTTTTCCTATATTTTTATAATACCAACGAAATGCCTCTGGATTAATTGGTTCTCCCACTGAATGGAAAATTCTTATAGTAGATAAGTCATGTTTTTTTACATAATCCAATGGAAATTTCATTAACATCCTTATGGCTGTAGGAGAAGTATAAAATACAGTTACACCATATCTTTCTATCATATGCCACCATCTATCTGGCCAAGGATAAACAGGTGCACCTTCGTATACAATAGTAGTGGTTCCTGTCATAAGAGGACCATAAACAATATATGAATGACCTGTTACCCATCCAATATCTGCTGCACACCAATAAACATCATCTTCTTTTATGTCAAATATAAGTTTCATAGTAGCATAAAGACCTACTGCATATCCTGCAATACTATGCTGAGCACCTTTTGGCTTTCCAGTGGTACCTGATGTATAAAGAATATAAGACATGTCTTCTGAGCCAAGTGGCACTGGATCAACTTTTACATTTTCAGAAATATATCTAATAAATTCATGATGCCAAATATCTCTTTTCTTATTCCAAGGTATAGCTGGTCTATCTGTCCTTTTTACAACAATAACATGTTTTATTTTATGCCCATTCTCTTCACAGATATCTATAGCCTCATCTACAATTTCTTTAAGTGGAATTATTTTTCCGTTTCTATAAAGAGCATCTGCTGTTATTATTATACGAGAACCTGCAGCCATCGCCCTTTCTGCTAATGCCAATGCACTAAATCCACTATAAACAATACTATGAGCAGCACCTAACCTTTGCACAGCTAACATATAAAGTGGAAGTTCTGGAATCATGGGCATATAGAAAGTCAAAATTTCCCCTTTTTTTACACCTAATTTTTCTCTTAAAGCATAAGCAATGCGGTTTGAACGGCGGTAAAGATCATAATAAGTAAACTTTCTTAAATCCTTAGGTCTCCTTGTCATTTCATCATAAGGCTCACCTTCCCAAATTAATGCTAATTTATTTTTTCTACCCTGTTCAATCTGCCAATCTAAACAAAGATATGCCAGATTTGTTTCTGCTCCTACAAACCATCTATAAAATGGAGGATTACTGTCATCAAGCACTTTATCCCATTTCTTAAACCAAGAAAGCTTATTTGCCCATTCTTCCCACCATTTTTCTATAGATTCTTTATCTTTTACTGTACTCTCATAAAACTTTTGATATTCATTAATATCCCACACTTTATCCTTCCAAGAGGGAGGAACAACATAGTGCCCAAACTCTTCATAAATCTTTTCTACTGCCATTTGGTTACCTCCTAAAACAGGATTTTAACTATAGTATCTAGCAGTAAAAAACTGTGCAATATATAATTTTATGAACAACTCGATTTTACGATAAACGGCTTTATTAAAAGGATGAATGCCGTAAAAGATATTTTTCATGTAACAGATATATTAGTTTGCTAATTATTTGTCAACCTTTTATCTTACTTTTTTGCCTCTTACCTTTTGTCTATACCGCTTATATAATTTTGGCTTGGTTTTTCAAAAAAATTATGTTAAGCATGCGAGCAAAGTATGTTTTTTGTCAAAAATATAAATGGAAGGAGGTGAGAGAAAAAATAAAAAAATTATTATTTATGAAAAATTTTAAGTAAAGGAGGGATGTATGCTGAAAAAGAAACTGGTTTTAGTAGGGTTTATTTTATTGATAGGTTTGGTTTGTTTTGGACAAGCATCTGCAGATTTAAAAAATGTTGTTTCAAAATTTGATATGAAGCTTTATGGGCGGATAAAGATTGATACTCACTATGATACAGTAGCATTTGAATCTTACAATGACTTTATAGGTGTAATTGCGGCTGATCCAGATTATAGAGGCGATTCAATTGACTTTAACCCAAGAGATACTCGATTTGGTTTTATAGTTACTCATACCACTGGTAATTTTACTGCTATAGGTCATTTTGAAAACGACTTTTATGGTGATATTTTAGGTAATAATATTCAGCCTCGTATTCGTCTTGCTTATGTAAAGCTGGTATATAATCCTACAAATACCAGTCTCTTAGTAGGACAGGATTGGATTCCTTTACCTCAACAGAATCCACATATGGTAGAATTCGGTATTCTGGCTCATGGTGGTAACTTATGGTGGCGTATTCCTCAAATTACTTTAAGACAAAAGTTAGGAAATTTTGAATTTCTATTCTCTCTTATGCGTCATAGAAGAGTCTCTGTATATGAAGATCAATGGGGATATCCTTGGGTATTAGGAAGAATAGCATACAATTTACCTTTCTTAGAAAAAGGCAGTCTTATCGCAATTGGTGGTGGTTTTATGACAGATAGAAGACGATTATATAATTGGGATGGAAGTGAATGGAAAAAAACTAGTCAGGAAAAAAGAGTTCATAGATGGTTAGCAGCTGTAGAATGGAAATTAAAGAAGGATCCTATTGAAATAAAAGGTGAAGCTTGGGTTGGACAAGGGCTTGGAAGTCATTTCTTAAGATATGATAATGACTATAATCCTACAAATGGTGAAGAGATTAGATCTCAAGGTGGTTTTATTAGTATTTTATATAATACTCCTATTAAAAAACTAGCTTTAGCAGGCGGCTTTGGTATAGACCATAATACAACTTCTGATTTAAAAGGGTTAAATTGGGAAAGGGCACAAGATGATCCGGGCTTCTATAAACGTCGTTACAAACAAAACATGGTTTGGTTTAGCAATATAAGATACAAAATCACTGAGGGTGTTACTCTTATGTTAGAATACATCCGCATGAATACTATGCGTGATGATGAGAGAGTTGGTGATCGAATTACCTTTTCTGCATTTTATAGCTTCTAATATTTAAGCCCCTCCTAAGGAGGGGCTTTTATTCTTGAATTCTTTTTAAAAGCAGGTTAAGCTCAAACATGATTCGAAGGATCTTTTCTATTTTTTTTATTCTTTTTTTACTTTTTATTACTTCTTATGCAGAACAATTACGTGTATGTTGGGTAAAAGATGGTGATACTATTATTCTTACAAATGGTAAAATAGTGCGATATCTTGGAATAAATGCTCCAGAGCTAGGATCAATAAAGTGGCCTGAGGAACCTTATGCTAGAGAAGCCCTTGCTTATAATATAAAATTAGTAAAAGGAAAAGTTGTATATCTTGAAACCGATATTGAAAAATACGATCGTTATGGACGTCTTCTTGCTTATGTATTTTTAAAAGATGGCACTTTTGTTAATTTAGAGATGGTAAAGGCAGGTTATGCACATGTGCTTTTTTTAAAACCAAATTTAAAATATCGTAAAGAATTATTAGCAGCTCAAAGAGCTGCTATGAAAAAAAGAAAAAATATTTGGCAAGTGCTCTTAAAAGAGACATGTACTTATTATCTTGGTAATAAAAGGTCTTTTAAGTTTCACCGACCAAATTGTGAATTAGGTAAAATGATTTCTAGAAAAAACCGAATTATTTTTAAAAATAAATGGGATGCCTTTTACCAAGGTTATAGTCCTTGTCGTTGGTGTATGCCATGAGAAGGCAATATCCTTCCCATCCATTAGTTGGTGTAGGGGCAATAATATTTAAAGAAAATTCAGTACTTCTTATCAAAAGGGCACATCCACCAGCACAGGGTATTTGGAGTATTCCAGGTGGATTGGTAAAATTGGGAGAAACTTTAAAAGAAGCTATTATCCGTGAAGTTAAAGAAGAAACAAATCTTAAAGTAGAGGTAAAAGATTTAATAGAGATTGTGGAACGAATTTTACAAGATAAAGAGGGGAAAATTGAATATCATTTCATTATCATAGATTTTTTATGTTCTGTTTTGGAGGGAAATCCAAAAGCGCAGTCAGATGCCCAAGCTATCTGTTGGCAACCTTTAGATGATTTAGATAAATTAAAAATAAGTGCTGAATTGAAAAATATTATAAAAAAGGCATATACCTTATGGCAGGAAAAAAGCCAATAATTGCCTTTATTGGTCGTCCTAATGTTGGTAAATCTACTCTTTTTAATCGTCTTATTAGACAACGCAGAGCAATTGTAGATGATACACCAGGGGTAACTAGAGATAGACTTTATGGAGAGATTAATTGGGAAGGAAGATTTATTACTATTATAGATACAGGTGGTTTTTTACCACCAGAGGAAACTACTCCTATACTTCCCCAAGTAATAGCTCAATGTCAAAAAGCAATGGAGGAAGCAGATGTTATTATTTTTCTCACAGATGCTCGTACAGGTTTAACACCAGTAGATAAAGAAATTATGAATTATTTGCGCAAATTACAAAAACCATTTTTGGTAGCAGTAAATAAAATAGATAGTGAAAAACAAATGCCTCTTTTAGATGATTTTTATGCTCTAGGTGTAGAAAAACTTTGGCCTATTTCTGCCTTGCATGGTCATGGCATATATGAGCTTATGAACGAGGCTATAAGGCTTCTTCCAATTAAGGAAGAGGTAGAAGAAATCGAGGAAGTGCCAATAAAAATTGCCCTTGTCGGTCGTCCTAATGTTGGTAAATCCTCTCTTTTTAACAAATTAATTGGTGATGAAAGAAGTGTAGTAAGTGAAATTCCTGGAACGACACGGGATACTGTAGATACTCTTATAAAAAGAAATGAAAAAAAATATCTTTTTATGGATACTGCAGGATTAAGACGCAAGTCTCGCATTAAATCAAGACTTGAAAAATTTAGTGTAAAAAGGGCTTTAACTGCTATAGATAATGCTGACATTGCCCTTGTAATTTTAGAAGCATTAGAAGGCATTACGGATCAGGACTTAAAAATTATTGGTTATGCTTTAGAAAGGTGTAAATGCATTTTAATAGCTGTAAATAAATGGGATTTGATGAATGTTACTTCAAATTTTGAAAGAGAATATATAGAGCATATAAGAAAGCGTTTGAGATTTGCTACTTTTTTACCAATTATTACTATTTCAGCACTAACAGGAGAAGGACTTAATACCCTCTTCCCTCTTTTTGATACCCTTTATCAACAATATAGTAAAAGGATTTCCACTGGTCAACTTAATCGTTTTTTAAAAGGGATTTTAGCAAAATATCAACCTCCTCTTTATAAAAATCGTCCCATAAAAATTTATTATGTTACTCAAGTAGACATAAGACCCCCTACTTTTGTATTTTTTGTCAACTATCCAAAAGGTATTCAAGAATCCTATAAACGTTTTCTTATAAATCGTTTGAGAGAGCTTAATTTTAAACATATTCCTTTAAAAATTTTTTTTCGGGAAAGGAAAAGATGAAAAAATGGTTTCTTTTTTTATTATTGCTTTTTCTTATATCTTGTCAAGAAAATGTTTCTTCTAATCCTCATATTGCTTTAGTTGTTCCTTTAAGTGGGCCATTGTCCAAATGGGGTAATGCTTGCCAAAAAGCCGTTCATTTAGCATTGGAATATAGCAAAATAAAATTAGTTACTTTTGATAATGAAGGGAATTTAGATAAGACTAAAAAAATTTTTTTATCTCTAGCCAAAAATAAAGATATAATTGCTGTTATTGGGCCATTACGATGTGATTGTCTTGAAGAAGTTCTCCCTGTTATTAAAAAGGTAAATTTGCCTGTTTTAAGTCCTGGTTGTTTTGAAAATTTTTCTTTAGTTACAGATGGTTGGGCAATACCTATTCTTTCAATAGAAGAAGAGATAAAAATTATTGCTGATTACATAAATAAAAAAAATCTTAGTTGGGGGATTTTTTTAGAAAATAATTCTTGGGCTAAAAGTATAAGTGATTGTTTAATAGAAGCAATAAAAATACCACCTGTTTTTAAAAAGAAAATCTCACCATTAAATATACTTGATTTTAAAAAATTGTCTCAAATAATAGTGATAATAACTGACCCAGAAACAGCAGGGTTAATTGTATTTCAAATAAGAAATTCAGATGTAACTTTTTTAGGTCTTCATTATCTTCTTGACCCTATTTTCCTTTCTACTGCTGGCACAACAAAAAATATACTTATTACTATCCCAACCCTTTCAAGAAAAATTCAAAAAAAATTTGAAAAAGCATTTTTAAGTCGCTATTATAATCTTCCTCATTGGGTAGCTAGTTGTGCATATGTTGCTGCTGATGGTATTTTAAGATCAAAAAAACTTACAAGAAAAGGTGTAAAAAAATGTTTAAAAAATTATAAATTTCCAATTAAATTCCTTTTAAAGGAAATTAAAAGTGTGGGAGAAGAAGGTAGAATCCTTTTTTGAAAATGGAGAGAATTTAAGAGAAAAAAGCTTTTTTAATGAAGCATTAGAAGTTTATCAAAAAGCATTAACATTATGTCCAAAGGAGGCTATTTGGGAAAGGCTTCGTTGCTATCAGCGTATAGGTGATTGTTTGCGTATGATTGGAGATTTTAAAAAAGCAAAAGAAAATTTTTTAATGGCTTTAAAGCTAGCAGAAATGACTAAAGATGAATTAGAAATCGCAGATATACTTGTAAATTTAGGTTTAAGTAAAAGAGCAATAGGAGAAGTTATTGAAGCAAAAAAAGATTTTGAAAAGGCTTTAGCCATTTATCAAGAATGGGATGACCCTGAAGGAGAGGGATTTTGTCTTTGGGCTATGGGGGGATTGTGGCGTATATTTGGCCAATTAAAAAAGGCAAAAGAGACATTTTTAGAAGCTATTTTTCTATTTGAAGGTTTAGACAATAATAAAGGAAAAGGTTATTGTTATTGTGGTTTAGGTGGAGTATTGCGAGTGATGGGGAAATATAAGGAGTCTTTAGAATATTATACAAAGGCTAATGATTTATTTTCTAAAATAGAGGACAAATTTGGTTTAGCTTATTCCTTTTGTGGCATAGCTAATGCATATAGGATGTTAAATGACTTTAAAAATGCTTTTTTTTATTTTGAAAAAGCAAAAAAGATATATAAAGATATAAAAGATAAAGTAAGTTATGCATATACTTTATGGGGAGAAGGAACGACTTTAAAAATCCAGAAAAAATATAATGAAGCAGAAGAAAGATTTAAAGAGGCAAAAAAACTCTTTGAAATAACAGGAGATAAAAGAGGAATGGTTTATGTTTTACTTGGTTTAACAGAGCTTGTTTGGCTTAAAGAAAATAAATTAAAAATAGAATATTTAGAAGAGGTAAAAAAAATCCTTTCAAAATCTCCTTATGCTTTAGAGAAATGTCATCTTTTGCTTTATGAATGGCTTTTTAAGAAAAATGTTCAATGGGATGAAATAATTAAATGTTATAAAAAATGTAATTCTTCTTTTTTAAAAGAGTATCCACATTTGCCATTTAATCTTCCTTAAGAAGCAGTTAATGGATGATTATTTTGCCATAATTAAAAGAATATTTTCCATTCAATATGAGGATACCAATATGATTCTCTCCCTGAACAACCTAAGATATAATCATCCTCTGTTTTTCTTGGAACATCAACATCAAAATACATTGTTCCTATAAGTAAATAACTTCTTGGATGAAAGTAGTATGTAAGGCAAAGATCAACCACTGTTGCAGGAAACGGGAAATAACCAACAACTATAGTATCTGGACTTAAACCTGGATTGTAAAAATAATTATTCGAAAGATAATGAACTGTTCCCTTTCTCCTATAACCTTTACAATTAAATGGGTTTATCCAATATTTACTTGCCTGTGTCACATCACACCAAAGCAAAAGCTTATCACCAAGCAGATTTCCTGTATTAAATCCAATAAACCAAGCATGTCCAAGAAAATCCTTTCCTTTAAATTCTTTTTCATAGACAAGATTATCTATTTTAACATATCCATAATCTTCTGGGTCTATTCCCTTACTTTCAAGTGCTTCCCATCCCTCTTGTGAAAATGTCCATCTATGTTTGTGAGGAGCAATTTCAAAATAACTCCAATAACAAGCCCCATATACTTGAAACCGCCATAATTGTGTATCTATATAAATACCTCCTAAATGATAAGGTTTTGGTTCAATATATGGAATAACAAGTTCATTTCCTAATTTGTCTTCATAAGCCTCAGTCCATGAAAAATTATGTCCTTTTGTAACATAAAAAGAATAACGAGGCATATAATAAGCATGCATATAAGCATAATTTAAAAATATCTGAGTATCTTCAGTCAATTTAAGCTGAAGCTGAGAGATAAAACAATTTGAATCAGGCCCCCTTCCTATGCCCATAAGATCCTCAAATTTCCCTCCTGGACCACTAAGCCCTACATCATTATATTTTAAATGTCCAATAAACAATTTGTTTTTTGCTCTTATTTTTTTAAAATAATTAGACCTAGCAATTTTTCTAAAATTCCTTTCTTTTTCAATATATGTAGGTTTAGGTTGTTTACCAAATAATTTATATTCAAGTTCTGTCAATTTTTCTTCAAAAGGTAATTTAGGAAGATCTATTTCAATTAATCCCCCTTCAATCTCTGAATCAACAAATAATCTTGGAAAAATAGTTTTAGTTCCTCTTGTAGGAGGCCCTTCATAGCCACGTAATCTACCAAACCATATTTTAAAAGGAAATTTTTCACTTAAATAAGGAACCTTAGCTATAACAAAAAGATTTTCTAATCTTGGAGTAATATCTCCCCCTTGATGAGCAGCATATGAGTTATACCAATCATGAGGATTTGAACCTACCCCAAAATACATTATTTTCCCAAATCTCTTATTTAAAGTAAGCCTTCCATAAAGATCTAAATAATTTCGGATTACAGTAGATTCAAATTGAAATCTAAACCTCATTGGCCATGAACACCAATCTACACGATGTTGACCTGTCTTTGGTTGTCCTGGATAAACAAAATCAGAGGGTGTATTAGCAATTGTACTATCAAAACGAAATCTAATCTCTCCTGAAAGTTTTATTCTTGTTTTTTCTTCTAATCGTTTTAAAATATTTTCTCTTTTTTTAGCCTCTTTTTTTAATTTTTCTAACTCTACTTCTGTTTTTTTAATTTTTTTTGTTTCTATTTCTTCGATTTTTTCTTGCAAAATTTTTACTTTTTCTTTTAAAATTCTTAATTGCTCTTTTAATTCTTTTAATTCAGTATCATCTGCAGCAAATGTATTTAAACTAAAAAAAGTTATACTAACTAAGAGAAAGATAAAAAAATTTTTAACACACATAACTATCTCCTGATTATTATTTGGCTAAAAAAATTTAAAAATTTGTTTATTATATTTGTTTTTTTGAACAAAAAAAGATAACTAATTTTTAAACAATTGTCAATTTTTTTGTTGCTCGGCAGTGTAAAATAAAAAGTGTGTGATTGCAAAAAGAAAAAATAGGGTATATCCTCCCAAAAGGAAATTATTGAAGAAAGGAGGATACACCCATGAAAGACCTAACAAAACTTACATTAACTAATTTATGGAAAAAAGTAAAGGAGGATTTTTGGGAAGAGATTTCTTTAGGGACTCAAAAGATGATTAAGAGACTGATGGAAGTCACATTAGAAGAGGAAATGGCAGCCTATATTGGTATTGGCCGATATGGATGCAGTGAGAGTAGAAGAGATTATCGTAATGGCTATTACACAAGAAGTCTACTTACCTCATTTGGGTAATATATCTGAGATAAAGGTGCCACGGTGCGCAAAAAAGGGTTTAAAACAACTCTTTTTGAGCGATATAAACGTAGACAGAGGGAAGTAGATAAGCAATAGAAGGAAAGATGTATAGTGCCAAGGGCTGTAAGTTGTTTAGAAAAGGATTTAGAAGAGCTTTTAAACTTTATGGACTGTCCTACTAATCATTGGACAAAGATAAGGGCAACAAATGGGATAGAAAGAGTTTTTAGGGAGGTGAGAAAAAGATTAAGACCTATTGGGGTGTTTAGTAATCAGGCTAGTTGTGAAAGGATAGTTTATAGTGTTGTTTATCGTTTAAATAAATATTGGGAGGATAACCCTATAAAAAATTTTACACAAAATAATTGACACTACCGTTGCTCTAGACACCTTTTAATAAAAATGCTATTTAATTTTTGTTTTATGGATTTAAAAACTCTTCAAGATTTGGAGTTCAACCATTTTTTAAAACTTATTGCTAATTATGCTGTTTCAAATCCTGGTAAAAATGAGATTTTAACATTAAGGCCTATTAATTCATTGTCTCTTCTTAAAGAGAGGTTTCAGATTGTTAAAGAGATAAAATCCCGTCTTTGGGATAAAAATTTTCCTTTTCCTAAAATATCAGATATTTCTTCTCTATTAGCAAAGGTAAAAATTAAAGATTTCTTTCTTTCTCCAGAGGAAATTTATGTTATTGGTGAACATTTAGATATTGCTGCTAAAATCTATCACTATTGGGAAGAACATCAAAAAGAATGTCCAACTTTATTTAAATTTATTCATTCTATTCAGACAATTCCATCACTTCAGAAAAAAATAAAACAATCAGTAAATGCTCAAGGGGAGATTTTAGATACAGCTAGTTTAGAAATAAAAAAAATTAGGTTGAAAATAAAACAATTAAAAGCAAAGATAAAAGCAGAACTTGATTCTATTTTACATACACCAGCTTATAGAACTTATTGGCAGGAAAAGATAATCTCTATCCGTCAAGGTCGTTATGTAATATCTGTAAAAAGTGAATTTCAACCTTTTTTAAAAGGTATTATTCATGATTATTCTCGCAGTCGAGCAACTTGTTTTATAGAACCTTTTGAAATTTTACCTTTTAATAATCAGCTTCAAATGCTTATTAAAGAAGAGGAAGAAGAAAAGAAAAAGATTTTAATAGATTTGACTAAAATAATTGCTAATGAAATAAATACTCTTTTAAATAATCAAAAAATACTTGCTAAGTTAGATGCTTTAACAGCTATTGCTCAATATGCAATAGAATTTGATGGAACTTTTCCTAAATTCAGTGATCAAATCTATTTTAAAAAAGCATACCATCCTTTGCTTCTTTGGCAAGAAAAAAAAGAAAATCAGAAAAAAGTAGTTTCTATTGATTTAAAAATTTCACCACCAACAAAACTACTTATTATATCAGGACCAAATGCAGGAGGTAAAACAGTAGCTTTAAAGACTCTTGGTTTATTTATTCTAATGCTTCAAGCAGGTATTCCTGTACCAGCAGAAGAAGCTTATTTCCCTATATTTGAACATGTATTCAGCGATATTGGAGATGAACAGATGCTTGTTTCTGGCATGAGCACTTTTTCTGCCCATCTTAAACGACTTCAAAATATTTTGGAAAAAATAAAAGGTCGCACGTTAATTTTAATAGATGAAATAGGAAAAGGAACTCATCCTTCTGAAGGAATAGCATTAGGTATGTCTTTTTTAGATGAATTTAAAGCAAAGGGAGCTATTACAGTTGTGACTACACACCATGATATATTAAAAGTCTATGGATTGAAAGATAAGGAGGCATTAAATGTGGCTGTAGGTATTGATACAAAAAGTTTAACACCTACTTATCAACTTATTTACAATACAGTAGGTATGAGTTGTGCTTTAGAAATAGCTGAAAAATTAGGAGTAGAAAGACAGATTTTAGAAAAGGCAAGAAATTATTTGGGAAAAAGCGAAAAAAATTATTTTTTATCAGAGTTAATTAAACTTAAAAATGAGTTAGAAACAAGAAAAAATTTAATTTTAAAACTTTTCTCCTCTATTCTTTTTCTTAAAGAACGCTGGGAAAATATAATAAGACAAATTGAAGAAAAAAGGATTGATAAACTTTTATCTAAAATAGAACAAACGATTAAATCTGCACAGCAAAAAAAAGAAGATTTAGAAATCTTAAAAATGCAAAGACAGACATTAAAAGAATTAAAAAATATCTCTATCTCATCTTTTAAAGAACCTCTTAGAATAAAACCAGGTGATTGGGTAAAGCTTTCTGATAGATTTGGTCAAAAAATTGCACAAGTTAAATGGGTTGGAGAAGATAAAGTAGAAGTAATAATAGGTAACTGGCGTTGTCAAATACCTAAAAATGAAATAAAAGAAATAGTAAAAAAGGTCCAAGTTTTGCATAAGGCGGTTAATGTGCACACATTAAGTGCACCAGTTTCTGAAATTTATCTTTTGGGTAAAAAAGTAGATGAGGCATTAACTGAAATAGAAAAGGCTATTGACATTGCTGTATTATATGGTTTAAAGCAAATGCGGATTATACATGGTCTGGGCAGTGGGCGGTTGCGCACAGCTATTCAAAATTATCTTAAGGTTCATCCGCAGGTGGCAGGCTTTAGAGATGGCCATGCTCATGAAGGTGGTCAAGGTGTGACAATTGTAGACATAAGACATTAAATGATACGTATCCCACCTGAAATTATAGAGGAAGTTAAAAATACAGCAAATATAGTTGAAGTAATAGGAGAATATGTGACTTTAAAGAAAGTAGGTAAAAACTATGTTGCTCTTTGCCCTTTCCACGATGAAGATAAACCTTCCTTTACAGTAAGTGAAGATAAACAAATTTTTCATTGTTTTGGATGTGGAATAGGTGGTAATGTTTTTACATTCCTTATGCGCTATAAACAATGCAGTTTTTATGAAGCAGTAAAAGAAGTAGCCCAACATTACGGCATTAATATCTCTCAAATTGAAATCTCTCCTGAAGAGGAAACACAACTTCAACATCGTAAATATTTGTTAGCTTTAAATCAGTGGGCAGCTAACTTTTATCATCGTTTTCTTTTAGAACATCCATTAGCAGAAAGGGCGAGAGATTACTTTACAAAAAGGGGTATTAAAAAGGAAACAATCTCTGATTATCTTTTAGGTTATGCTCCTCCTCAATGGGATACTTTAACTCGTCTATTGCAACAAAAAAAAATAGAGTTTAATTTAGCTTTGGAAAGCGGACTTTTAGTAGAAAAAGAAGGAAGAATTTATGATAGATTTCGAGACAGAATTATATTTCCAATATTTGATGCAAAAGGACAGGTGATTGCTTTTGGTGGAAGGGTATTAGATGAAAGTTTACCAAAATATATTAATTCTCCTGAGACACCAATATATAAAAAAGGATTAAATCTCTATGGATATCATGTTGCAAAACAATGGTGTCATCAGGAAGGTAAGGTATTAGTAGTAGAAGGATATTTTGATCTGCTTAGTTTACATGCTTGTGGTATTAAAAATGTAGTAGCAACCTTAGGTACAGCTCTCACACCAGCACAAGCACGACTTTTAAAACAATTGGCACCAAAAGTAATATTACTTTATGATGCAGATGCTGCTGGTCAAAAGGCTGCAATAAGGAGTCTTCCTCTTTTACTTAAAGAAGATTTAACAGTAGAAATACTAGTATTACCAGTAGGCGATGACCCAGATAGTTTTATACAAAGGGAAGGAATGGAAGTATTTCTAAAATTTTTAAATAAGGCTGAAAATCTTCTTGATTGGTATTTAAAGCATGGCGAGGAAGAAACACGAGATGATCTCAATCTGAGATATCAATTTCTTAAAGATGCAATGGAAATAATTTCTTTTTTAAAGAATCCTTTAATTCAAGCTTATTATCGAGATAAGATTTGCCATCTTTTTGGAGTGAATATGTCTATCCTTAATGATTTAATTAAAAATAAAATTTCTTCAGAATTATCTGAAGAAATATCACTTCCTGCTTTTGAGAAAAATGTAGTTAAGTTTCTCCTTCATTTCCCAGATTATATTCCTCAATTTATGGAGGAGCAAATTTTAACAGAAATTAAGCATCCAGATTTACGTTTAATTTTAGAGAAAATAATAGATGTCTATCAAAAACAAGGGAAGATTGACATAAGTGGACTAATAAATGAGATAGATGAAAATGTTACCTCTTTACTTACACGATTAGGTGTAACTGATGATGAATATACCTTTCCAGAGAGGATAGCACAAGGTCTTTTGCAACAGTTTAAAGAAAGGCGTTTTAAAGCAATGTTGCAAGAAATAAAAGAAGCTGAAGAAAAAAGAGATTGGCAACGTTTGATTACCCTTTTAAAAAGAAAAAATAGCCTTGCCTATAATTTAAAGAGAAATTAAAAGGAGTAAACTATGACAGAAGAAAAAAGTTTATTTCCAGAGATTAAAAAATTAATTTCTTTAGGCAAGGAAAAAGGTTATTTAACTTATGAAGATTTAAGTGAAGTTTTACCTGAGGATGTTGTTTCTAAATGTTTACAAGATGCTTTAAGTATATTTGATGAAATGGATATTGAAATTGTGGAAGAACCCCCTGAAAATCCTTCAGAACAATTTTCAGAAGAAGTCAATCAACAAGATGAAATATTTTCAGACTTTTCTGATATTGATGTTACACGTTATGTTGATCCTGTGAAACTATATTTAAAAGAAATGGGAGAAGTTCCACTTTTAAGTAGGGAAGAGGAGATAGAGATAGCAAAAGTGATTGAAAAGGGAGAAGAAGAAGTTTTAGATGCTCTTTTAGATTCTATGATTGGTATTAAAGAAATATTAAAATTAAGAGAAGGCTTAAAGAAAGGAAAAATAAATATTAAAGAAGTAGTAAGAGATTTGGATGAAGAAGAAAGGGAAGAAGAAGTTGAAAAAAAGAAAAAACAGGTAATTGCTATTTTGGATGAAGTAGCAGCAATTGAAAAAGAAAATATCCATCTACGTTACCTTTTTAAAAATAAAAGAATTAAAGAAGAGGATCGGAAAAAGATTGAAGAAAGATTAAAGAACAATAAAAAACGTATATGTCTTTGTCTTAAATCTATCAAATTAAATCGTAAGCAAATTAAAAATATTGTGAATCAATTGAAGCAACTTATGAAAGAAATAGAAACATATGAAGAAAATATGGCTGAATGTGTTTTTAAAACAGGGTTTCCATTAGAAAAATTAAAAAAAATAGTAGGCTATTTAAAGAAACATCCTGAAGAGAGAAATAATATAGCTCAGAAATTGAATGTAACTTTGGATGAGTTAAGCCTTATTGAACAAAAGGTTAAACAAGGACAAAGGGGGCTTTTACGTATAGAAGGTGAATCAAATATGGATATAAAAAAGCTTAGAGATATTTTACGTCGAGTTAAAGAAGGAGAAAGAAAAGCTCAAGAGGCAAAAAGAAAGCTTGTTGAGGCTAATTTGCGTTTGGTAGTAAGTATTGCTAAAAAATATACAAATCGTGGTCTTCATTTTTTAGATTTGATTCAAGAAGGCAATATTGGGCTTATGCGAGCAGTAGAAAAGTTTGAATATCAACGTGGTTATAAATTTAGTACTTATGCGACTTGGTGGATTAGACAGGCTATTACTAGAGCCATTGCTGATCAGGCAAGGACTATACGTATTCCTGTACATATGATTGAGACTATAAATAAATTGATAAAGATTACACGTTTACTTTTCCAAGAAAAAGGACGTGAGCCTACACCAGAAGAGATTGCTGAAAGGATGGAATTTCCAGTAGAAAAAATTAATAAAATTTTAAAAATAGCTAAAGAGCCTATTTCTTTAGAGACACCTATTGGAGAAGATGAAGATAGCCTGCTTGGTGATTTTATTGAAGACAAAAAAATTCTTCCTCCAGAAGATGCAGTGATAAGACTTGACTTAGCTAAACAAACAAGGAAAGTATTATCTACTCTCACTCCTAGAGAGGAAAAGGTATTACGAATGCGTTTTGGTATAGGTGAGAGAGCAGACCATACCCTTGAAGAAGTAGGTAAAGTATTTTCTGTGACAAGAGAACGTATAAGACAAATAGAGGCTAAAGCATTACGTAAAATGAAACATCCAAGTCGTAGTAAATTTTTAAGAAGTTTTTTGGAGGATTAAAATGAAAATCTCTAAAGCAGAGGTTGAACATGTAGCTAGATTGGCTAGATTAAAATTTAATGAAAAAGAATTGACAATGTTTACTGAACAATTGAATCAGATTTTGTTTTATATGGAAAAATTGAATGAATTAAATACAAAAAATGTAGAGCCTACTTATCATGCTTTGGCATTAAATAATGTATTTCGAGAAGATGAAGTGAAATCTTCTTTATCTACAGAAAAGGTGCTCAATAATGCTCCACAAGCAGATAAAGATATGTTTGTAGTACCAAGAGTGATTTAAATGCTGGCAGAAAAAAGTATTTCTGAACTGCATAATTTACTTAAAAAGAAGGAGATTCGTCCTTGTGAAATTGTAGAAGATATTTTTAAAAGGATTGAACAGGTTGAAAATAAAGTAAAAGCTTATATCACCCTTACTCATGAATTAGCCTTAAAACAAGCAGAAGAAGCAGAGAAAAAAATATTATCTGGAGAAATTACAATCCTTACTGGTATTCCTTTAGCTATTAAAGATAATATCTGTACTGTTGGTATAAAGACAACATGTGCTTCAAAAATTTTAGCTGATTTTATCCCACCTTATGATGCTACTGTAATTAAATGGCTTAAAGAGGCCGGAGCCATTATAATAGGAAAAACTAATATGGATGAATTTGCTATGGGTTCTTCCACTGAAAATTCTGCTATGCATCTTACCTACAATCCTTGGGATCTTGAAAGGGTGCCTGGTGGTTCAAGTGGAGGCTCAGCAGCTGCAGTAGCAGCAGATGAATGTATTGGGGCACTTGGTTCAGATACAGGTGGTTCTATTCGGCAACCTGCTTCTTTTTGTGGTGTTGTTGGGTTAAAACCTACTTATGGACTTGTTTCTCGCTTTGGTCTTGTTGCGTTTGCTTCATCTTTGGATCAAATTGGGCCTCTTGCTAAAAATGTGACTGATGCTGCTATTCTGCTTTCAATAATAGCTGGACATGATGAATATGATTCAACTTCTGCTCCAATAGAAAGAAAAGATTATACTAAAGATATAAAAAAAGAAATAAAAGGTTTTCGTTTAGGAGTAATAAAAGAAGCTATGGAGGTTGGTGGTTTAGATACATCTGTAAAGGAAGTTTTTGAAAAAAGCATAAAAGTCTTTTCTGAGCTTGGAACAGAAATAAAAGAAGTTTCTTTACCTCATTTAGAATATGCTGTAGCTGTCTATTATATCATTGCTCCAGCTGAAGCAAGTTCAAATCTTGCTCGCTATGATGGTGTAAAATATGGCTTTCGAGAAAAATCAGCTAAAAATCTTTTTGAGATGTATTGTGAGACAAGAGCACAAGGATTTGGTGCAGAAGTAAAAAGACGTATTATGCTTGGAACTTATGCACTTTCTGCAGGTTATTATGAAGCTTATTATAAAAAGGCATCTCAAGTACGAACCTTAATTAAAAAAGATTTTGAAAAAGCATTTGAAGAGTGTGATTTTCTTTTAATGCCTGTAGCCCCAACACCTGCTTTTAGAATTGGAGAGAAAATAAATGATCCTTTACAAATGTATCTTTCAGATATATTTACTATTCCCATTAATTTAGCTGGTTTAGCAGCTATTTCTGTTCCAGCTGGTTTTAGTAATGAAGGTCTACCTATTGGTTTGCAAATAATTGGTCCTCATTTTTCTGAAAATCGTTTATTACAAACTGCCTACCAATTTGAAAAGGCAATTTCTTTAAAAAGAAAACCTCCATTATAAAAAATCGAACTTTATCATAAATTTATCCGATAATATTTACGAATAATGTGTTAATTAAGGAGGTGGTTTATGAGAAAAGAAAGAGGTTTTACATTAATAGAGATAGCTATTGTTTTGGTGATTATTGGTTTACTTATAGGAGCTATTTTAAAAGGACAAAGCATGATTCAAAATGCTAAGATAAAAAGGGTTAAATCAGATATTGATGGCATAGCAGCTGCTGTTTACAGTTACCAAGATAAATATGGTTTTTTACCAGGTGATGATCCCATAGATAGATTTAGTTTAAGTTGTACTGGTGATGCTGATGGCATTTGGGACTGGGCAGAAAGAATTTGCGCATGGAGGGAATTAATTGCCGCTGGTTTTGTCTCTGGGGATGCCTCTTTAACTTCAGAAACGCAAGTAGCGAAAACATCGCCATTTGGTGGGAGATATTTATTTAGATATAATGGAACATTAGGTAAAAATTATATTTTAGTAGATAATATTCCTTCTGATGCTGCTGAAAGTTTAGATCAACGATATGATGATGGTATATATAATCAAGGTGATATTCAAGCAAATGCTGATTATACTGGTGGATTAAGGGATATGTACTGGTATGTTTTTTGATTGGAGGAAAATATGAAAAAGGGTTTTACTTTGATTGAATTAGCTATTGTTTTAGTAATAATTGGTATTTTAATGGGAGCTATTTTAAGAGGACAAGCATTAATAAAAAGTGCAAAAGAGAAAAATTTTTTTTCTAAACTTAGGTATATTGCTTCTGCTCAGTTTACCTATTTAGAGAGGATGGGAAGATATGCTGGAGATAGCAGCGATCCACCAGATGGTATTATAGATGGCACACATTCTCCTCCAACAAGTTGCGATTGCAGTTCTATTACTATAAGTTCAAATGCATGGTGCCAGTTAGTATGTCAACAACTTCTTCAACTTAATGATGGTAGACATATCTTTAATGGAACTTTTTCTCTTCAAGGAGGTGTTGCACCTTATCCTAATTATAATCGCATTAATGCTACAAGGGTTCCGTGTTGGGTAGCCCAATCTATTGATATCAAAATAGATGATGGAGTTTCTAATTCAGGAAATATTAGATGGGATGGTGGTGCCTATTGTCCTACTGATCCTAATAGTGCAAATACGCTTCACTGGTGGTTTGATAGATAAATGTTAAAAAGAAAAAATGGATTTACTTTAATAGAAATAGCTCTAACCTTAGTTATTGTTGGTATCCTTTTAGGATTATCTTTCACATTAATAAATGGTTTATCTAAAGTAAATCGGACAAAAAAAACAAAAAATAATATGGAGATAATAAAAGAGGCTTTAATTGGCTATTTATTAAGCTATAGAAGATTCCCATATGCAGATACATCTTCGCCTTTAGATGGTAAAGAAGACATTGATCAATATGTAGGTAAATTACCTTTTTTAACCATAGGTGTTTCTAAAGCAGATGCATTTGATGCCTATGGTCGTGTATTTGATTATGATATAAGTGGAAGTGCAACAACTAATGGTAAGCTTACAGATACTACTTCTCAAAATATCTGCCATCAATTACAAGCTTTTATAAATGGTACTAGCACTGCTACAACACGTATAACTTTAGATGGTTCTAACTTTATACCAGTAGCCTTTGTACTTTTAGCTCCAGGAAATAATAAACAATATGAAGGAGAAAATAATGATGCTGATAGAGATTATGAGGCAAAAAATATTAGTTCTGATGATCTGCTTATGTGGATAAGTTTTTCTGAAATCTATGCTCGCCTAGATTGTGGAAGTGAATTTTATACTGTTTTAAATAATGGAGCTTCTTCTATTTATGTTAAAGGTGGTAAATACATTGGTTGCACTGAAATAGCTGTAGGTGATCAGTGTTATATTCAAAAAGAAACTATTGCTTATGCAACTAACAATGACTGTTTATTAGATTTAAATCCTATTTTTGATTTTGATGCATGTGAAAAAATAGACTTTTCTGAAACAACACCTCAAGGCAATCGAAATACAAAATTACGTTGGAATGGGATTTCTCTTTTAGATAATTAAGCTCTTTGACAATTTTTCTTATTTATGGCATGTTTTTTTTGTGGCTAAGGTTGGAGAAATCTTAAAAAAAGTTCGTGAAGCAAAAGGAATTTCCCTTGAATCAATAGCTGCTGAAATAAAAATACCAATCTATTATTTAAGAGCAATTGAAACAGGAGATTGGGAAAAACTTCCTGCTTCAGCATATGTAAAAGGTTATTTGCGTCTATATGCTAATTATTTAGGATTAAGTCCAGAAAGAATCATTGCTCAATATGAAAAAGAAACAGAGCCTATTGTTATTTCTGTAGAAACAAAGCCTAAAAAAAAGTTTAATTATATTACCTTAATTATTATTCTATTTTTTTTAGGATTAATTACACTTATCTTAACTATAATTAGTGAAACATCACATGAACCATCAATCTCTACTATTTCTCGTGAGTTGCCTAAAATAACACCTCCCTCACCTCCTCCAAAAGCAGAAGCAAGAATAGAAAAAACACCTTCTTTTTATGTAAAACGCATTTATATATGCGAAGGTATAAAAAATAGAGAGCCAATAAACCCTGCTAAGGTTTTTAAAATTAAAAAAATCACTTATTTATATTGTTTTACTGAAATTGTTGGGGCAAGAAAACCTATAGAAATTAGACATGTTTGGTTTTATAAAGGAAAAGCAGTAATGGGTATTAATTTGCCTGTAAAAGGAAAAAGATGGCGTACTTGGAGTAAAAAGATTATTTATCCTGATTTAAAAGGACAATGGGAAGTTATTATTTTTGGTCCAAAAAAGGAGAGATTGGCAAGTATCAAATTCAGAATAGAATAAAATGGAATATCAAGAAAAAGTAAAAAAAGCGGTCAAATATATTCAAAATAAAACCAATTTTTCTCCTGAAATAGCTATTATTTTAGGTACTGGACTTGGAGGAATAGCTAGTTTAATAAAACCAGAAATAATTATTCCTTATACAGAAATTCCACATTTTCCTATTTCAACTGCTCCTAGTCATAAAGGTAGAATAATTTTAGGTTTTTTAGAAGGTAAAAAAATATTAGCCTTTCAAGGGCGTATTCATTATTACGAAGGTTATGATTTAAAAGAAGTAACCTTTCCAGTTAGAATTTCAGCTTTATTAGGAGCAAAATTATTAATTATTTCTAATGCTGCAGGTGGTTTGAATCCCCTTTTTAAAGAAGCAGATTTAATGGCTATTGTGGATCATATAAATCTTATGGGTGCCAATCCTTTAAGAGGCCCAAATGTAGATGAATGGGGAGTGAGATTTCCAGATATGGTTGCTCCTTACGATAGGGAACTACTTAATCTTCTTGAGAAAGTGGCATTAGAGGAAAAGATAAAATTACAAAAAGGTGTTTATGTAGCTGTAGCTGGCCCAAGTCTTGAAACAGCAGCAGAAACTCGTTTTTTGCGTTTAATTGGAGCGGATGCAGTTGGCATGTCTACAGTACCAGAAGTAATTGTTGCTGTTCATCATGGTCTACGAGTATTAGCTATTTCAGTCATTACTAATGTGAATTTGCCAGATAATTATCAGCCTGCCCCTATTGAAAAGGTAATTGCTACAGCTAAAAAAGCTGAAGAAAAATTAATAAGGCTTTTAAAACATTTTTTAAAAGTATTGGAAGTATAATGGAAAGAATTGATTTACTTATTTCTGCAAAATATGTCTTGCCAATGGAAGATGAAACAATACTTTTTGAAGCTGGTGTAGCTATTAAAGGAGAAAATATTATAGCTGTTGCTCCTATTAAAGAGCTTTTAAAAAAATTTATTCCTTTAAAACATCTCCATTATGAAGATGGTCTTATATTACCTGGGCTTATCAATGGTCATACTCATATTGCCATGACTCTTTTCAGAGGGATAGCTGATGATCTTCCTTTAATAGATTGGCTTACAAAATATATCTTTCCTTTAGAAAAACAACTTAAGCCTGAATGGGTTTATTGGGGTGCATTACTTGGTTGTGCTGAGATGATTTTTTCTGGTATTACTTGTTTTTGTGATATGTATCTTTTTGCTGATATGGTGGCTAAAGCAACAGAAAAAGCAGGATTAAGAGCAATAATTGGTGAAGTTCTTTATGATTTTCCTTCTCCTAATTATGGCCCTTTAGAACAAGGTTTTCTTTATACAAAAAGACTTATTGAAAAATGGCAATCACATCCTTTAATATCTATAGCCATTATGCCTCATGCAACTTATACTTGTAGTCCTTTTTTACTAAAAAAAGCTAAAGAAATAGCTGAAGAATATCAAGTACCTTATGTGATTCATCTAGCTGAAACCAAAGATGAAGTAGAAAAAATAAAACAGAAATATGGTTGTACACCAATAAAACATCTAGCTAAATTAGGTATCTTAAATGAACATTTAATTGCTGCTCATTGTGTCTGGTTAACAGATGAAGATATTAAACTTTTAAAAAAGTACCATGTGAAAGTAATTCATAATCCAGAAAGCAATTTAAAACTTGCCTCTGGTATTGCTCCTATTCCCAAACTTTTGGCTGAAGGAGTTACCTTAGGACTTGGTACTGATGGTCCAGCCAGTAATAATGACCTAGATTTATTTTCAGAAATGAGTACAGCTGCTCGTATTCATAAATTTAATCAAGGTGATCCTACAGTAGTTTCTGCTTGGGAAATTTTAAAAATGGCTACAAAAGAAGGTGCCAATGCTTTAGGTATTTCAAAAATAGGTAGTCTTGCTCCTGGAAAAAAAGCAGATTTGATTGTTATTGACTTAAATCAACCACATCTTATGCCAGTTTATAATCTTGTCTCTCACCTTGTTTATGCAGCTAGTAGTAATGATATTCTTACTACTATTGTTAATGGAAAGGTTCTTATGGAAAATAAAAAATTATTAACTCTTGATTTAGAAGAAATTTATGGACATATAAAAGATTTGACAAAAGATAAATTTATGATACTTAAGCCTTATTATGAAAAAGGTAATAATGACAGCTGATGAAATAAAAAGAACACTGTTGCGAATTGCCTATGAAATCATTGAACATAACAAAGGAGTTGAAAATTTAGTATTAATTGGTATCCATACTGGAGGGGCTTTTTTAGCAAAAAGACTTCAAAAAATGATGGCAGATATTGAACCCCCCTTTCTTCCTTTAGGTACTCTTGATATTAATCTTTATAGAGATGATTGGACTCGATTATCACAACAACCTATTCTTAAAAAGACAGAAATTCCTTTTAGTGTTGATGAAAAAAATGTAATTCTTGTTGATGATGTTATTTTTACTGGTCGTACTATTAGAGCAGCAATGGATGCTATTATAGACTTTGGTCGTCCACAGAAAATAGAAGTAGCTGTACTTATTGATAGAGATCATAGAGAATTGCCTATTATGGCTAATTATGTTGGGCTTTATGTGCCAACTTCCCGTGATGAAAGAGTAGATGTATTTTTAAAGGAGAAAGATGGAAGAGATGAGGTGGTGATTGTTCGATAAAGTTGACAAAAAAGCAGGATTAAGTTACTTTTAAATAGGCGCCTGTAGCTCAGCAGGACAGAGCAGCGGACTTCTAATCCGCGGGTCGGGGGTTCGAATCCCTCCAGGCGCGCCAGATTTTTTTGATGTTTATCTTCACCTGTTACCATTTTGCTACCAAAAATTGTTTCACCCAGTTTTTTTGCCGCTTCATAATTCGTGGCTTCCATCAGGTGACCGTAAGTGTCAAGGGTTACCTTAATGGATGAATGGCCCATCTGCTGCTGTATATACTTTGGATGCTCTCCCTGCTTTATCAGAAGGCTCGCATAGGTATGTCTCAGGTCGTGAAACCTTATCCTCGGAAGTCCCGACCTCCTGAGTGCGGGATAGAATATATTTCTCAACATATTTCTGGCATCCATGGGATTTCCATTTTTTGTCGGAAATACCAGATCATATTTGCTCTTCGGGCATCTTAGCTTCCATTTCTTAAGCTCAAGCACGAGTTGTGGCGCCATATCTATCCTTCTTCTGGATGCCTTTGTTTTTGGCTCATAAAATCTTCCATTCTGCAGAGTCCTGCGAACGCATATCTGTCTATTACGCCAGTCAATATCACCCCATTTCAAGCCCAGAATTTCGCCTTCCCTCATCCCGGTAAGAACCGCTGTCATCAGCAAGGGCCTGTGCTCTTCCTTTGCATTTGAAATAAGAAGCCTTATTTCCTCAGGCGTTAAATACCGCTTTTCGTCAGCCTCCTCCCTGCTTCCACTCAGCCTCTGGATATAAGAGACGGGATTTCTGTCAATAAGGCCATGTTTTACGGCATATCTCATTACTGTCCCAAGGGTGGTGATTGTTTTGTTTATCGTTGCTTTGCTTACACCTTCTGAAAGCCTTTTTGCCATGTATTTCTCAATAAGACTCACATCAATTCTGTTTATTTTAATATCGCCAAAGAAGGGCAGGAGATGGTTATCAAGATGGTTTCTGTAATACCTTACTGTCTTCGGCCTTTTGTTCGGGACAACAATCATCTCATACCATGTCTCCGCAACCTCTTTAAATGTTTTTGTCCTTTTCTCCGGATTATATGTTCCCTTCCCTATTTCAACAAGAATCCGGGCAAGCCTCTGTTCTGCTTCTTTTTTGGTTTTACATGTTTCCCAGTGTCTTTTACCGAACTGGTCATAATAATCAAGAATCCATTTCCCTCTCCTTTTTCTTATGCAGGCCATTTTTAACCTAGTTCAATTGCTTTTCTTACCAAATCAATAAATCTTGATAATATTCCTTCTATCTCCTTCCTTGTTTTTGCCGGATGGGTATTTTTTCTGCAGTGTGCCACCTCATTTCTCAGCCGGGTGTAAATGGTTTCAGGTTTCCCATCATGCGGGCTTTCAGTAACCTCGACATCCAGGTCAATTTTTTGAATAAATTTATCAACTTTCTTTTGATTATCTCCGCACATCACAAGTAAAATTGAGTAAAGAAACAAAAATCTGGTTACAGGATCGGGACTCTGCAGGGCAAAGCGGAACAGATTGAAATATCGAGTTCCAAGGAGTTCTTCTTTTTCTAAATCTTTTTTTAGATTCTCAGTTGATTCTGGGCCGAGTTTGCGAACTGCCGATACACTACATGCCATATGTATAGTATCACTTAAATGGACATCTACTAACTTAGAACCATTCTTGGTTGCTGCCTTACGCTGTATGGACCCGCCGGAGTACTGCGCACTACCAACAGGAACATTCAGTTTAAAAGCCAGCCTGTCCAGAATTTCTTCAACCATATTTTGTGTTAGTCTGTGTGACTCCTCTGGCGAAGCAACACCCTTAACAAAAAATCTAATTTTTACTTTCTCACCGGTTGCTTCTATTCGGATTTTTTCTACGGATGGATGTCTTCCGTCAATCTCAAATGGATCAAAAATCACTCCATCTATATCAGCAGTGTAATTAATATAACCTCTATGCATATCGCCCCTCTCCTATGAACTTAACCAAATTTCCGCTCTCGCTCAAGGGGGAACTGCAGGATCACCTCTGCGACTGCTCCTTAAGCCAGGAAAGCACCTCATAAAGGTTAAATCTTAC